>JAGHCC010000239.1 GCA_021160685.1 Desulfobulbaceae bacterium
AACAAACGGATTGTCTTTTGGTACGACACGGAAGGTGAGTTTGAAGAGATTCTTTCTTCTCTTGACCTTGCAGATATCTCCATTGTCAGGTTGGACGAAACCGCAGCCCTTGAGCTGAAGATCAGACTTGAGCTGGAAGATACGGAAAACCGTTTTTTGTTGTATTCCCCTGGACCGGAGCCAGCCCATGAGGATGACTGGCTCCTTGATATTCGACTCTACAGCCATATCTTCCATGCGGACAAGGCATCTATCATCCTGAGCGATCTGGGCCTGTCCCGCCAGAGCATGCGGCCATATTGTAGTAGCCGGAAGAGCTTCTTCAATAGCAAGGGGCGAACCGAGAAGCTGAAAAAATGGGTGAAGCCTGATGATCAGGAAGAAGAGCTGGATCTGAAGATGCTGGCCGTGATCACCAGGGTCGAGCAGCCGGATGCCTTTGTGGTATTCATGAAGCTCTTTGCGGCTTTTTGCGGAGAGGGTAGTTATTTACCTGACAATGAGCCGAAAATCTGGACGGATATCATCAAGCTGGATCTTGAGCAACCGTTCTGGGATCTCGTCGCCAGGACATTCGGCTATGCTGCGGATTCACCTTCTCTATCGGATTTGCTCATCCGGCTGCTGGTAACCGACTTTGTGAATACATTGAAAACCTCCCCGCCGGCCGGGCTTGAGCACTTTGTTCTGCAGGCAGGATCCCACGGGTTTACGGTCTCTGTTTTCCTTTCCCAGTGGCGGACCAATATCATTCAATTTCAGGTATATAATCTTATAGCTGGCCATTATGCTGGAAAACTCAAGATTGCTCAGTTGGTTCAAAATTACGAAAACACTGTTCTGCTCGATGTCATGACTTTTGAGGTGGTAGAGAAAAGGATCATCAGTGACCTGCGGGATCTTATCCTCCAGGGAAAGCTGGAAGAATTCGACGCAGTCGAGGAGAAAATCCAACGCCGCCGGGATGGCTACTGGGTAACTACCGGTGACGCCCAGGAGAGCCTCTACAAGACAACCTATGATGCCTTGGAATCGGCTATGGCCCTGTTCCGGCTCCGCAGTAAATATGACAAAGGTTTGAGTTATCCCGGAGCTGAAGAGATGTTTTTTGCCTATACAGGCGAACTGCATCTGTTTGATCAGTATTACCGGCATTTTCATGAGGCAGCAGGCAAGGTCGAGCTGGCTGGTTGGGATATCCTTAAAACCCTGCAGGCGTCCGTGGAAGATTGTTACAGCGGCTGGTATCTGGATCAGTTGTCCCTGGCCTGGGATGGCTTTCTGGATGGAAGTGGTAGTGATGGGCTTCTGACCAGGTGGACGCTCTCAGGTGTCAAAAGGCAGGACAATTTCTTTAAGGAAGTTGAGTCCCGCCTGAGAAAGACGACCAAGGGGCGTGCTTTTGTAATCATAAGTGATGCCTTGCGGTATGAGATTGCCGAGGAGTTAGCCGGAGTGATCAACAGTCAGTATCGATTTAAGGCAAAGCTTTCAGCCATGCTTGGCGTTCTGCCCAGCTATACCGCCTTGGGAATGGCTGCTTTGCTGCCACACAAGTCAATCGCCTATAAAGAGATGACCGATGCAATTCTGGTGGACGGCCAATCTTGCGCGGGCTTTGAGCAGCGGAGCAAGATCCTGGAGCAGCACAAGGGAGTGGCAGTCAAGGCGGATGATTTGATGGGCATGTCAAAGGAAGAAAGCCGTGAACTCATTAAACCCTATAAGATTGTCTATATCTACCATGACCATATCGATTCCGTGGGAGATACGGCCTCAACCGAATTGAAGACATTTGAGGCGGCCAGGAAGGCCATTGACGAACTCAACTCGATCATCCGCTATGCCATCAATAACCTGAATGCCGGACAGGTGCTGGTAACGGCGGACCATGGATTCATCTATCAGGATAAGGCCCCTGACCATCTGGACAAGAGCGTGCTCGATGTGAAACCCAAGCAGGCAATCAAGAGCAAGAAGAGATATATCCTTGGCCGGAAACTGGGCGACTCTGCAAAAGTCTGGCATGGAAATACCAGGGTGACCGCCGGGACTGAGGATGATATGGAGTTCTGGCTACCCAGGGGAACAAATAGGTTTCACTTTGCAGGAGGATCCCGCTTTATCCATGGCGGGGCAATGCTTCAGGAAATCGTTATCCCGCTGATCACTGTTACTGAGCAGAAAGGGATGGCCAAGGCTAAATCCGAGGTGAGGAAGGTCGGTATCTCGCTTATCGGATCTCACAGAAAGGTGGTCACCAACCTCCATCGGTTTGAGTTTATCCAGACAGACGCGGTATCGGATCGGATGAAGCCACTTGTCTTGACGGTATCGCTTAGAGATGGAAACGAGTTGATCAGCAATGAGGAAGTGGTGACCTTTGACAGCTCTTCAGCCTCGATGGATGAACGAAAGAAGTCGGTGAAACTGATTCTAAATGGCATGCAGTTTGACAGTAAAAAAGAATATTATCTCGTCCTCCGTGATCAGCAGGATGATATCGAGTATGAGAGGATTCCCATCCACATTGATCTTGCCTTTGTAAAGGATTTCTGATGGAAAACGAAATTAGCACCAACAACCTGGATACGATGCTGAACCAGCACTTTGCCGGGCGGGTAGTCCGCAAAGATTTGACCAAGCTGGTGAAGGAAGGGGCCAATGTGCCCGTCTATGTTCTTGAATACCTGCTGGGCATGTACTGTGCTTCCGATGACGAGGAGGTCATAGAGGACGGCCTGCAGACCGTGAAAAACATCCTGGCGGAAAACTATGTCCGCCCGGATGAGGCGGAAAAGGTCAAGTCCAAGATCAAGGAGCTGGGCAACTATAAGATTATCGACAAGGTCACGGTCAAGCTGAACGAGAAGGATGACGTATATGAGGCCTTTCTGTCCAATCTGGGCGTGAAAGGCATCATTGTCCCCAGTGAGACAATAAAGCGGTATGAGAAGCTGTTGGCCGGTGGCATCTGGAGCATCCTTGATCTGGAATATTACTATGAAGAGGGGCAGAGGATCTCTCCGTTTATCCTGAAGGAACTGAAGCCCATCCAGATGCCGAATCTGGATCTGGAAGCAGTTTTTGAGGGGCGGAGGGCATTTACCAAGGAACAGTGGATTGATGTCTTGCTGAGGTCAACAGGCCTTGAGCCGACCTTGTTTGAAGAGCGGGTTAAATGGCATTTCGTCGCCCGTCTGATTCCGCTGGTCGAAAACAATTATAATATTTGTGAGCTTGGCCCGAGGGGAACCGGCAAGAGTCATGTGTATAAGGAGATAAGCCCCAATTCAATCCTTGTCTCCGGTGGGCAGACCACGGTTGCCAATCTTTTCTACAACATGGGTACCCGCAAGGTCGGGTTGGTTGGCATGTGGGATGTGGTTGCCTTTGACGAAGTGGCCGGAATCAGGTTCAAGGATAAGGATGGTGTCCAGATCATGAAGGACTTCATGGCGTCCGGTTCCTTTTCAAGAGGGCGAGACCTGATCAATGCCAATGCCTCCATGGTCTTTGTGGGCAATATCAACCAGAGCGTTGACAGTCTGGTGAAAACCAGCCATCTCTTTGCTCCCTTCCCGGATGAGATGATCGATGCCGCCTTCTTTGACCGAATGCATTGTTACCTGCCAGGCTGGGAGATCCCCAAGATGCGGCCTGAGTATTTTACAAACCAATATGGCTTTATTGTGGACTATCTGGCCGAGTTCCTGAGGGAGATGCGGAAAAGGACCTTTGCGGATGCCATTGATAAATATTTCAAGCTGGGCAACAACCTGAATCAGAGAGATGTCATTGGGGTCCGCAGAACCGTTTCCGGTCTGCTAAAGCTGGTGTATCCCCATGGCGATTTTGACAAGGATGCTGTTGAACGTTGCCTGAAATATGCCTTGGAAGGTCGCCGGAGAGTCAAGGAGCAGCTCAAGAAGATCGGTGGCATGGAGTTCTATGATGTCCACTTCAGCTACATTGATAATGAATCCATGGAGGAAAAATTTGTCAGTGTGCGGGAACAGGGGGGCGATAAGCTCATCCCTGAAGGTCCTTTGAATCCTGGAACTTTGCATACTATTGCCATGGGGACAGGAAACCTGTTGGGCTTATACCGGCAGGAACTCCAGGTTACCAGCGGCACGGGAAGACTCTCTATCTCCGGTGTTGGGACAAGTTCCAAAACTAAAGAAGCCATCAAGGTTGCATTTGATTACTTCAAAGCTAACGCCTCCAGAGTGAGTGTCTCGGTTAAAACTGGAGACCATGATTTCCACCTGCATTTGGTTGAGCTACACAATACAGGGCCTGCCTGCACCATGACCCTGGCAAGTTTTATTACGTTATGTTCAGGCCTGATGGGTAAAGCTCTGCAAAGCCAACTGGTGGTGCTGGGAGATATGAGCTTGGGCGGCAGTATCACGCCTGTGGAAAATTTGGCGGGAACATTGCAAGTGGCTTTCGATGCCGGAGCAAAACGCATACTATTGCCGATGAGCAGTGTGGGGGATATCGCCACCATCCCAGGAGAACTCTTTGCAAAATTTCAGACCAGCTTTTATGCGGATCCCATTGATGCGGTGTTCAAAGCATTGGGGGTGGAGTGATTGAGAAAGGCTCAGATGGAAGTCGAGATGTATATCTTCCAGCTTGTCCAGGGCACTTGAAAATATGTTGCTGCCTCTGAGAAGGTTGCCAGTGGAAAACATAGCACACAGTATCTACCGGAGATAACGAGATTTTTACTATCATAAAAGAAATGAGTGTTAGGCTGTTAGAAAACTGCAGTTGGTCCAATGTTTCTTGCTCATTGTTCCTAAAATCTTGTAGATAGTGAGAAACTTTATAATAACTTGTTAAACTAAAAAATAATTGACCTTTTGGTTCCAAATATGGTACCAGTGTTGACTTATTATGGGTAAAAAAGATAAAATATTAACAAAAGCCAAAAGTTCACCTGGAAATCTTTCGTTTAATGAGCTGTGTTCTTTGGCGGAACATGCTGGCTTTGAATTCCGTAATCAAACGGGTAGTCACAAAATTTTCAAACACCCAACAATCAAGAAAATGTTGAATTTACAACCAGATAAACACGACAAGAACAAAGCGAAAAAATATCAAATAAAACAGCTAGTTGCTCACATTGACGACTTCAACTTAATGGAAGACTAAAACTATGTTTAAATACTCAATAAACCTTGCTTGGAGCGAAGAAGACTCTTGTTATGTTGCCACTGTGGCAGAATTTCCCGGCTTATCAGCATTTGGGGAATCCCCAGAAGAGGCAATTGAAGAGGCAAAAATCGCAGTCGAAGGTTTTTTAAAAGTCTACCAAGAGGACGGGTGCCCAATTCCTAAACCAGCCACTATTAAGTCCTTTAGCGGCCAAACTCGATTACGACTACCCAAAAGCTTACATGGCACATTAAATCAAGAAGCGCAAAAAGAGGGGGTTTCTCTAAATACATATCTCGTGAGTCTTTTATCTGAAAGGCATGTGTCTAAACAGTTGGAAAAAGAACTATTAGATTTGAAAAATATAGTTCTGATGAATGTATTACCAACAGGAGAACAGTCAGTTAAAGCCAAATCAGATGTCCATACATTACGCCTACAGTTGATACAGGATGGCCTGAATTATCAATCAACTCTAAAATATTAGGTGACCAATGAAAATAGCAAAAAAAATAAAAACAATATTATGCGATGATGTCCGACAAGAAGTCGGGGGGAAAATGTCTATAATGGGCATTTATTCAAAGGATATAGTTGTAAATAAGGTGCCGGCAATTCTTCCATTCATCAACTTAGTTGTAATGTTTGAAGACATAAAAGAAAATTTTGAAAAACTCTTTGTTACTATTGTTATTCCAAAATCTGACCCAATTAAAGTTAGTTATCCCGCCCCTTCTGGTATAGAAAAAGGTAAAGATATCAATCTCGTGTTAGGTCTGTCGCCATTTAAGCTCAATGATACTGGAAAAGCCAAATTTGAAATTCGATTTTCTGAAGATGAAAAAGCAAGTATAGTCCATCATTTTTCAATAAAGGTAAATGAACAAGTTTGATTTGCAGATTAAATTCAAATACATATAAAGCTTAACCAGGCGCTGCACATTGACCTCAAGGGGCGCGGGCTTATTGCCTGTTGCCCCTTTTGTGTTTCCGGTGCTTATTGCAAGCCCTGAGTCCCCTTGCGGCAAGTGAGCTTGGCGTTATGTGCAGAGAAAACATGAAAATCGGACTTTGGAACATTGATCACCCCGAATATTACCCAAGTTCAACTCGTCGCCACCAACGGTATAAGGAAATAACGACTTATCTTAATCGGCAGCATTGCGATATGTTCATTATTACTGAAGCTAACGCTGCAATTCAAATGGCTGACTATCGTACCGATTTCAGCACAGAAAGCCCATTCCTCAATAAAAATCGATACTACGAACCACCCAACAAGTACCACCAAGTAGGAATTTACAGCATGCATCCCTTAGAGCGTGTCGAAATAGCAGAACCAATTAACGGCCTGCTTTGTAAAACTATCTGGAATGACAGTCAATTATTCATTTATGGCAATGTCGTCACTATAAAAGATCAGTGGAAAAAGGATAGTGACAAGACCTATGCCGATCGTCTGGAAGAACAACTGGAGATATTTGGTAAACTAGCGTCGATGAAGTTCATAATTGGTGGCGATTTTAATCTGCGATTAGGGTGGCCACAGAAAAGAAAGGCACATCAGCGCCTGAAGGAATTTGTGAATATTCACGGTTTGATTTGGCCTACTGAAGAACGAACTGAGACGGTGCAGCACATTATACACTCCCCTGATCTGGTTACGACGGTCACCATTGATTCTTCTGTGCAACATGGCAAGGAAAATAGAAATTCATTTAGCGATCACCCTTTCCTTTTGGTTGATGTTAAAAATGCATAGCCAACTGTTCAAACAATAAATAATCACATATTATCAAATCAATTCACGCTGACCCGCAACTCGTCGGCTAATTTTGTATAAATCCAAACACGTCGCTTCTGTAAAGTTGGCAGCCAAGTCATGGCCGGCCACTGTCATAAAAAAAGTCAAGCCATTAGGCAGCTGGGAGTTTCTCTAGCTTAAAATCAGGAGGCACAACGATGCGCAAGCGAATCATCACCCCGGTTCAGCAAGAAACCGTCTCTCCTGGCCATGACTGGTTGAATATGGAGGGGCTCGCGGAGGTGGAAATCACCTCGGAGGATGGCGGGCAGTCGTTCCGGGAAATCGTGCGGCAGCAGTGGAACTTCAGTCCCCAAGGCTCAACCAGCGAGACGGAAGACCATCACGTCGAACTCCCGGCGGTCACTGTGCTCGAGTTGAGCATCATTCCGGACACAAGTGGGGGAAATGCAATCGCTTCTTTGGCGCAGTTGTGGCTTGCCTAACCCCGCGCTCCGCGCGTCTGCGGCCGATTAGCGCCATTGTTAATATTGCCACATCTAATATCTGAGGATATCAAAATGTCCTCAGGTTGACCTTCCTGTAAATTTATTTTGGGGATGGAGAATGAACGATTTTGACGAAGACCCACTGGATTTATTCGATGATGATGGCGATGGTGTCGTGGAAATGTGCGTGCTGTTTGATGATGATGGCAAGAATAAGCCGACAGGGTCAAAGCCGCCAAGTAACAGTAGGTGCTGTGTGACGTTGCTGATGTTCGGAGGGGCGGCGTCAGCTATGACGTGGGGCTTTACAAAATTATTGAGCTAAATGAAAGGGGAGAACAACATGAACAAAACAGAATTAATTGCCAATATGGCAAAGGCAGCCAGCAGGGATTGCACCGGAAAAGCATTAAGATTATGCGCCCACTGCACTCAATCTGCACCCAATACGAAAAAAGGGCTTAACTCGTTTGAGTTAAGCCCTTGAATTTACTGGTCGGGGCGAGAGGATTCGAACCTCCGACCTCCTGCTCCCAAGGCAGGCGCGCTAACCAGGCTGGGCTACGCCCCGACATTTATAAGGGAAGAAGAATCAAATAGCATTATGCGGCAAGCACGTCAAGAAAAAAGTCGACCTAAACCATGTTATCATGATTATTTTATGAAACAGGAGTACGAAAATGGAAGATATTTTTAGATTCGCGGATGAACTTGGTCCATTAAAAATTATCCACATTCACGAACCATCCGTTGGTCTCAGGGCCGTGCTGGTGGTGGATAACGTGGCTTGTGGCCCTTCCATCGGCGGGGTGCGCATGGCTCCGGATGTCAGCACCGAAGAGGCTTTCCGGTTGGCCAGGGCCATGACCTTAAAAAATGCCGCCGCCGGCCTGCACCATGGAGGGGGCAAGGCCGTTATCTTTGGCGATTCGAAGATGAGAACTGACAAGAAGGAACTCCTGATCCGGGCCTTTGCCTGCACCATCAAAAACTGCCTTGACTATATTCCAGGACCTGACATGGGAACCGATGAGATGTGCATGGCCTGGATCCAAGATGAGATCGGCCGTTCCGTGGGGCTGCCCCGGGAAATCGGTGGTATCCCCCTAGATGAAATAGGCGCCACCGGTTTTGGTCTCAGTCACGCCGTGGATGTTGCCCTTGACTACTGCGATTTTAAACTGCAAGGCGCCCGTGTCGTGGTGCAGGGTTTTGGTTCGGTGGGCAGGCACGTGGCCCGTTTTTTGACAGAGCAGGGTGCGGTGCTCATTG
>JAGHCC010000228.1 GCA_021160685.1 Desulfobulbaceae bacterium
CAAAATTGGCTTACCACCGATTTCAACCATTGGTTTCGGTTTGACAGCAGTCTCTTCAGCAATACGGGTACCGAAACCACCAGCTAATATTACAGCTTTCACGTAAGTCCTCCCAATATGTTTTAAAAAGATTTGTAAAAGTTCACCAGCACCTCATCTTCGTCCATTTGGGCCTTCTCGAATAGCACCAGTATACTTCGAAGGCCCAGGTAAGCGAGGAACGAGACTCCGAATGAACGAATCTAAGGCACTGGTGAGCTTTCACACTCCGAGTTTCCCTAAGTTATGTAACCCTTGGTGAACTATTAAAAAGATTTATCAAGACGCCAGGTTGCGGTCTTCTCCAAACCCTGGGTCAGTGAATAACGCGGCTTAAACCCGAGTTCCTTTTCCGCCTTCTGACAGAGGAGACAACTCCTGGTAAGATCACCCGGCCGACCAGGCCCTGTCAGACAATTTCGCAATACATCAGACAGATCGGGACGCTGTTTTTTAATCTCATCAAATATAGCGTTAAACAAATCAGCCGTGTGGGTTTCCTTGGTCGTACCGATGTTAAATGCGCCGCCGCTGCCTTTTTCCAGGGCCTGCAGATTGGCCTGGACAATGTCACCAACAAAACAATAATCCCGGGTCATGCCCCTGGGCTCATCCGAAAAATGGTAAACCATACATGATTTTCCCGCCAACAGACGATCCATGAATATGGCCACCACCCCAGCCTCACCGTGGGGGATCTGACGCGGCCCATAAACATTGGCATAGCGGAGAATAGTGTAATCAAGACCATATTGATGTTGATAAAAAGCCAGGTATTGTTCCGAGACCGACTTGGTAATGGCATAAGGAGACAATGGCAGAGGCGGAGATTTTTCCGAAGTTGGGAACTCCTCGGCCTCACCGTAAATCGCCCCTCCTGACGAAATAAATACAATCTTTTTAACCCCCGTATCTCTGGCTGCTTCAAGGAGGTTAACAAAACCTTTCACATTGACATCAGCGTCAAAAAGAGGGTCCTCAACCGAAGCGGGCACCGACATCTGGGCCGCATGGTGGTTGACCAGGTCAAATTTTTCCTTTTCAAATACCTTGGCAACCTCGGCCGACCTGATATCCATCAGATAAAATTTCGCTTCAGGATTCAGATTTTTCCATTTACCACTGAACAGATTGTCCATGACAACCACATCATGACCTGCTTCCAGATAGGCATCAACTACATTGGAACCTATAAAACCGGCCCCGCCGGTTACTAAAATCTTCATTAAATTACACCCTTTTTTCCCCTTGTATACAATTGGCAAAGGCACTTCTAATCACGTATCTAATGCCAATTCCTTCAACTCAATTGCCAGGCAAGTCTGATAAACAGACTCAAGCAATCCCGGCCCCAGCTCCTTATGAACATTAATTGCAGCTTTGATAATCTGTGATGAAATATGATTCAGCCCCCTGTCCATCTTTTTTAACCTCTGTGAGCTCTGTGCCTCTGTGAGAGATTAGCCTTATTCCACAGTAACTGATTTCGCCAGGTTCCTCGGCTGGTCCACATCACAACCTCTCATGTTGGCAATCTGGTAAGATAACAACTGGAGAGGAATCGTATAGAGGATGGGATTGAGTTCTTCGTGAATGACCGGCAGATAAATAACAAAATCTGCAATATCAGCCAATGCGTCATCGCCGCGGCTGCCCACCAAAATAATGCGGCCATGCCGGGCTTTGACCTCCTGGACATTAGAGATGACCTTGCTATAAACTCCATCCCCAGGAACAAGGGCAAGAACCGGCATATCACTGTCAATCAGGGCGATGGGGCCATGCTTTAATTCACCCGCCGCATAACCCTCGGCATGAATATATGAAATTTCCTTAAGTTTCAACGCCCCTTCCAGGGCGATGGGGAAATTTGCCCCCCGTCCCAGGTAGAGAAAATCGCGACTGCGGCCAAACTCATTGCAAATGGGGATCATTTCCTCCTGCAACCGGGGCAGTTCTTCTTCAATGAGAGCAGGCAACTCAACCAGTCCCTTGCCCAATTCCCGGGATTTCTCCGGGGAAATCGTTTCCCGAACCTGCCCCAGGAAAAGCGTCAGCAAAAAGAGGGCGGTGAGCTGACTGGTAAAGGCCTTGGTTGAGGCGACGCCGATTTCCGGCCCGGCATGGGTATAGATTGTCCCGTGGGACTCCCTAGTAATGGTGCTGCCCACCACATTACAGATTGAAATCACCTTGGCGCCAAGTTCCTTGGCCAACCGCAACCCAGCCAGGGTATCGGCGGTTTCACCGGACTGAGAAATGGGAATAACGATCACATCAGGCCCGAGAAGCAACCGCCTATAGCGGAATTCAGAGGCAATATCCACCTCCACTGGAATACCGACCCATTTTTCCAGCCAGTATTTTGCCACCAGGGCGGCATGCCAGGAGGTGCCGCAGGCCACAAGAGAAATTCGGTTCACCCCACGGAGTTCCTCAGAGCTCAGCTTAATCTCGGGAAGCCCCACTATGCCTGTTTCCGGATCAAGCCTTCCCCGGAAGGTATTCAAGATGGCTTGGGGCTGCTCAAAAATCTCTTTTAACATAAAATGGCGGTAACCCGCCTTTTCAGCCATCCCGACATTCCAGTCAATGGTCTGTATCTCTTTTTCCACCGGTTGACCGTCATCAAGGTTGAAAACCTGGAGAGAATCATTCTTCAGCACGGCCATTTCCCGGTCTTCGGGAATAATAACCTGGCGGGTATAAGGAAGCAAAGCAGGAATATCGGATGCCATGAAACATCCCCCCTTTTCCTTCACTCCAAGAACAAGCGGGCTCTGAGAACGAGCCGCCACCAACCTGTCAGGCTGCCGACTCCACATCACACCCAGGGCAAAGGAACCTTCCACCTCTTTGACCGCTTCGGCAACCGCCTGGGCCAGATCATCCCGCAGATGTTCTTCAATAAGATGAGCTAAAACCTCGGTATCGGTCTGGGAGGTGAAAATATGACCGTTAGCTGGCAAACTTTCCCGCAGGGTGTGAAAATGCTCGATGATGCCGTTGTGGACAACCACCAAATCACCGCTGCAGTCACTGTGGGGA
>JAGHCC010000155.1 GCA_021160685.1 Desulfobulbaceae bacterium
CACCAGAGAACTTGTCATGCAAATTGCCGAAGACGGCCATCTGCTGGCCAAATATACCGGCTTGAACATCGTTGCTGTTTACGGAGGCATGGATTACCAGAAGCAGCAGGATCAGTTGGAAGATTTTGTTGACATTGTGGTGGCGACTCCCGGCAGGCTGCTTGATTTTCAGCGCCGTCGGGTAATCAATCTCGGCCATGTCGAGATCTTCGTGATTGATGAAGCTGACAGAATGCTGGACATGGGATTTATCCCTGAGGTCAGGCAGATCATCCATCATATGCCAGCCAAACAGAAGCGTCAGACCATGCTCCTTAGCGCCACCCTGACCCCGGACGTCAACGATCTGGCGGCCCAGTGGACGACGGATCCCGTGCTTGTAGAAATCGAACCGGAAACCGTTGCCGTGGATACGGTGGAGCAGATTGTTTATCTTGTCACAGCTGATGCCAAATACGCCCTGCTTTACAACATCATTACCCAACAAAAACTTGAGCGGGTGATGGTTTTTGCCAATCGCCGGGACGAAACCCGCAGACTGACTGAACTGCTCAAGCATAACAATATCAGCTGTGATATGCTGTCCGGTGAGGTGCCCCAGAAAAAAAGAATCAAAACCCTGGAAGATTTCAAGGCCGGTAGAATCAGAGTGCTGGTGGCAACCGATGTTGCCGGGCGCGGAATCCATATTGATAATGTCAGCCACGTGATCAACTTTACCCTTCCCTATGATCCGGAAGATTATGTTCATCGCATCGGCAGAACAGGACGGGCCGGTAAAAAAGGCACTTCAATCAGCTTTGCCTGTGAAGAGGGCTCCTTTTACATTCCGGACATCGAAGAATATATGTCCCAGAAGCTGCCCTGCACCGAGCCGCCGGAAGAATGGCTGACCCTGCCTGAATCGGTCACCGAAAAAAAACAGGGTCCGCGTAAACCCAGATATAAAAGGACGAATTACCGGAAGAAATAACAGGCTTTTTTTACTCTCACAGAGCCACAGAGATCGCAGAGTTTTTATTTATTTTTTCTCTGTGGTCTCCGTGGCTCTGTGAGAGATAAATTGAAATGATTTCATTTTCTGCCAATTCTCCTCCACAACCTCATGAGTCAGCTACGCATTGAATCATTAAGCTATATGGGCCGTCCGCCGGTTGATTTCTTCATTAACGACGGAGAATGTATCAGCCTGTCCGGTCCGTCCGGATCCGGAAAATCCCTGCTGTTGCGAGCCCTGGCCGATCTTGATGAATACCAGGGCCGAATTTACCTTGACCAGAAGGAATGTCATGAGTTCAGCGCTCCCCAGTGGAGAAAACAGGTGGGGTTGCTCATGGCCGAAAGCTGCTGGTGGTTTGATTCGGTGGGCGACCATTTTGAATTTTCTGAAAATTCAAAGGCTATCAATGGCTGGCTGTCTCAACTTGACTTTAATCCTGACGTCATGAACTGGCAGGTTAATCGTCTGTCAACCGGGGAAAAACAGCGACTGGCGATTATCAGGCTGCTGGCAAACCGGCCCAAAGCATTACTCCTTGACGAACCCACGGCAAGCCTTGATAAAAGAAACATTGAAAAGGTGGAAGATCTTTTAACAGAGTACAGAAAAAAAAACAGCGCCCCGACGATCTGGGTCAGCCATGACCCGGAACAGGAAAAACGTATCGCTTCAAGGCATTACCGCATTAAAGATGATCTGATCATTGAAGAAGGTCACGACAGGAGCTCCCGATGATCACTCTCTCCTACCTTGATCTCGGCGCAGCCTCTCTCCTCGTTCTTGCCCTGGCCGGAATCAGCTTTAAAATGCGCCTCGGGCTACACAATCAGCTCCTGATATCAGCAAGCCGAACCGTGATCCAGCTCCTGCTGGTGGGAATGGTTCTGCGCGAACTGTTTAAAACCAGCCAGTTGGGCTGGATCATGCTCATGGCCTTTGTCATGCTGACCGTTGCCGGACGTGCCGTGCAGTCCCGGCAGAAGAGGCGTTTAAAGGGATTGTGGGGATACGGGATCGGCACAAGCTCCATGTTTATCTCATCCTTTGCCGTCACCTTCTTTGCCCTGACTGCGGTGGTGTCGGTCACGCCATGGTATATGCCGCAATATGCCATCCCGCTGCTGGGCATGCTGCTGGGCAACACCATGAACGGCGTTTCCCTGGCCATGAACCAGTTGACCCAGACCGCCTGGCAGCAGAAGGCATTCATTGAACAACGCCTTCTCCTGGGCCAGGATCGCGTCCAGGCTATTAGTGATATCCGTAGCGACTCCATCCGCACCGGCATGATTCCGATTATCAATTCCATGGCCACCTGCGGCATTGTCAGCCTGCCGGGAATGATGACCGGTCAGATCCTGGCCGGCAGCCCGCCCTATGAAGCGGTGAAATACCAGATCATGATCATGTTTCTTATTGCCGCCGGTACCGGATTCGGCGTCATGGCCTCTGTGTTCCTCACCTCGAAACATCTCTTTGACGAGCGCCACCGATTATGTCTTGACCGTCTGAAAAGCGATTAGATTACAAAAAAGCAGGGAGAGGAGGGAATTTCGATCTCGCTTTTTTGGTAAAATACGTTTTTTTAGAAATATGAAGATGATACAGGTGGGAACAGCTCATTTTTTGACGAATTTTTTCAATCAGCCTTTTCCCGGGATTCAATTGCCCGGCTCAAGGTCAAATCATCAGCGTATTTGATATCCATGCCCATGGGAATGCCGCAGGCCAGCCTGGTGAGCTTCACCGGCTTTTTATGGAGACGCTGAATCAGATAGGCGGCAGTGGCTTCTCCCGGAACCGTGGAACTTGTGGCAATCAGCACCTCGGCGGTGTCCTGGCGCTCGATCCTGGCCAGCAGAGCCTCTACCTTGATTTCGGCAGGTCCGATGCCATCCATGGGAGAAAGGACACCGTGGAGAATGTGATACATTCCCTTGAAAGCACCGGTTTTTTCAATGGCCATCATGTCTGCCGGTTCTTCAACCACGCAAATCATTCTGCTGTCTCGGCGGGGATCAGCGCAGATAGCACAGGGATCTGTCTCTGAAAAGGCAAAACAGTTGGAACAGAGTCTGATTGAATCATGCAGTTCGGCAAGATCCCTGGCCAGGTTCCGGGCCTCGACTGCGGGCCTCCTGAGCATGAACAGGGCCAGCCTGGTGGCGGTTTTTTTGCCGATGCCCGGCAAACGGTTCAGGTCGACAATAAGCCGTTCAAGAGGTGGCGGGACAACATTCATGACAGGCCGGAAAGACCGGGGATATTCAAACCGCCAGTCAACTTACCCATTTCGGCCTGGGCCATTTCCCTAGCCTTGTTCATGGCATCGTTGACGGCCGCCACAACCAGGTCCTGAAGCATGACGACGTCATCAGGGTTAACGACCTCTTTCTCGATAGTTAGAGACAAAAGTTCATGTTTTCCATTCACTGTTGCCGTCACCATGCCGCCGCCCACTGATGAGGTAATGGTCTGGGCGGCAAGTTCTTCCTGGACCTGGCCCATGCGTTGCTGAAACTGCTGGGCCTGTTTCATAATATCTTCCATATTCATTACGTTTTTTCTCCTTTTTCTTGAACCATTCGCTTTTCTTTTCTACGACTCAGCGAGAAAGTCTTTTGCATATAGTTGAGACGGGGTTATCTGAATTTTGGCCCGGTGCGGACACTAGCCACCCGGCCGCCAAAGACCTCCGTTGCCATGCGGACAAGGGGATCATTAGCCAAAGCACGCCGTTCTTCACGAACACTGTCATCACTGTTTCCGGAAGCATCTTTCCCCCCTCGTGCCCTTATCCTCGGCTTCAACTCCTTTTGAAAAAAATCCTGGATATACCGAGTCAACAATTTCATATTTTCACCCTGCTCGAGGACCTTGGAGTCCGTCGGCAGTGAAAATATCATAATCAGGTCATTATCATGTTCCTCGACTCGGTGACACAGTTGCAACACATGGGACATCCACGGTTTTCGCTCTTTGACATAGGCGGCGAAATCATCCCAGTTTCTCCGGATATCCTTCTGGTGCGTGACAGGGGCAAGCGACTTTGCCATAGAGGATCCGGGTTGATTTATTTCTGTCTTTTCCTCGTCCCCTGAGTCTGGTTTTCCTTTCTCTGCTTTGGGAGAAGGTATCTTATTCTCATCCTTTTCAGTCTTCGCCGTTTTTGGGGAAAGAGTTATCTTCTCACTCACCTTTTCTTTAGCCGCAGGCGTTTCACGTGAAATTGAGGCATCTTTCTCTTTGATATCCCCGCGTTGATTCGCTTCAACGACAACAGGTTCTGTTTGAACAATCTGCTGCAAAGGTAAAGAAAGTGACTGACGGAAACAATCATCAAAACGTTCAAGCAGAACCGAGGCAGGAACAACCTGACCGGCCTGGGCTGCCTTGATCAGGGCCATTTCAAGAATCATCCTGGGACGCGGGGAATAATGCATCTTCTCAATCCCTTGGAGGAGAAGATGGAAATACTGATACAGTGTTTCCGCGCTCTGACCGGCCGCGATTTTTTCCGCCGCCTGAAGCTCCATATCCGAGATATCAAGCAGCTCCTCTGGATGGGGACTTGTCTTACAGATCAGGACAGTCCTGAAAAAACTTAAGAGATCGTTGGCAAACCTTTTGATGTCAATGCCGGCTCGATAGGTTCGATCAAGCAGCTCAAGACCCTGGGCCAGATCGTCGCTGAGCAGACTGGCAGCCAGTTTTTCAAAAACCGTATGATCAACAAGACCAAGGACCTCAATCACGTCCTCATCTTTTACCTGATCACCGCCAAAGGAAAACATCTGATCCAGCAGACTCAGTCCGTCCCTGACGCTGCCGTCCGCTTCACGCGTAATGATGGTCAAGGCCTTGGCGGAAACAGCCACGCCTTCCTTCTCGGCAACTTTTTCGAAAAAAGCGTGAAGCTCGGCAAACGGGATTCTTTTCAACTCGTAACGTTGACAGCGGGAAAGAATGGTAACGGGGATTTTATGCAGCTCAGTCGTGGCAAACATGAAAAAAACATGTTTGGGCGGTTCTTCCAAGGTCTTTAACAAAGCATTAAAGGCCTCGGTTGTGAGCATGTGGACTTCATCAATAATGATAATTTTATAGCGACACTTGGTTGGGAAAAAACGTATATTTTCCTTAAGTTCACGGATCTCCTGGATACCGCGGTTTGAAGCACCGTCAATTTCATGGAGATCTACAGCAGAACCTTTTGTAATTTCCAGGCATGAATCACATTTGTTGCAGGGCCGGTCTTCTTTATTATCGCTCTGGCAGTTCAAAGCCTTGGCCATGATTCGGGCAAGAGTGGTCTTTCCGACCCCCCTTACGCCGCTGAACAGCATGGCATGGGGCACGCGGTTCCGCTTCAAACCATTTTGCAGCGTACGGACAACTGGTTGCTGGCCGATCACTTCATTAAAATGCTGAGGTCGCCATTTTCTGGCAAGGACAAGATAGGACATGCATCACAGGAAAGGTAAAAAAGAAATAACTATTCAGCGGAACAGTTACAAAAAAGAAAAGGTAAAAAAATGATAGCCAGGCACCCCCGCGGCACACAGAAGGGATTCATTACCGCTGCTTCCTCCCGGACCTGACGGAGTTCATGAGCCTCTGTTGCGCGGGACCTGGCTATCAAACCGAAATCATATTTGGCGGAGAAGGAGGGATTCGAACCCTCGGTACGTTGCCGTACACACGATTTCCAGTCGTGCACCTTCGGCCTCTCGGTCACCTCTCCTTGATGGGAATTAACCCAATCAAGCGGGATAACTTACCCTTAAAAAGATGGTTTTGAAAGAAAAAAATGAAAATTATATATAAAAACTCACCTTTTTCTTCTCTGCTGAAAAAAC
>JAGHCC010000078.1 GCA_021160685.1 Desulfobulbaceae bacterium
CACTGACACAGCCAAAATGGCGGATGTTGTTTTTCCGGCTGCCTGTTATGCTGAAAAAGACGGTACTTTTACCTGCACCGAAAGGCGGGTACAGCGGGTGCGAAAGGCTGTTGATCCGCCGGGAGAGGCCAGACCGGATTGGAAAATCATCTGTGATCTATCCCAGAAAATGGGCTACGACATGAAATATGACAGTCCTAAGGAAATCTTTGAAGAAATCTCCTTTCTGCTGCCCCAGTACAGCGGGATCAGTTATGAACGTATCGAGAAAGAGGGTGTCCAGTGGCCCTGTCCAGATGAGGAGCATCCCGGAACCCCGGTTCTTCATATTGGCAGCTTCACCAGGGGCAGGGGACTCTTCATCCCCGAGGATTATACCGGGCCTACCGAGCCGCCGGATGAAGAATATCCAATGCTCCTGACAACGGGTCGTGAGTTTGCCCAGTATAATTTTGGCAGCATGACCAGAAAAACACCTGGTATTGAAGAAATCAGTCCCGAGGCCTTTGCTGAAATCTGTCAGGCAGACGCAGACAAACTTGGCATAGAAGAAAAAACCTGGCTCAAGATTACCTCAAGAAGGGGCACGATCAAAATCAGGACGACCATAACCGAACGATCCCAGGAAGGAACTGTTTTTATTCCTTATCATTTCGCCGAGGCTCCGGTCAACCTTTTGACGATAAACAGCCTGGATCGCTTGTCGCGCAGCCCCGAGTACAAGGTTTGCGCGATAAAAGTTGAACTTGATTGATTGGTTGAATTGATTTTGATTCGTTCGATTTTTTTTGATTTACAATAGTAATAAATTATAAACCATAGCAAGTCGGTAATACGTTAGCTTTTCAAGCCGGCAATGAAGTGGAGTATATTATGGGACAGGCAGCAGCGCCCAAGGGTGCAGCGGAAGATAACAGGGCAGGAAGCGTGATGGTGGTTGGCGGCGGTGTGGCCGGCGTCCAGGCAGCGCTAGATTTGACCGAGCTTGGCTATTACGTCTATTTGGTGGAAAAGTCTGCGGCGGTTGGAGGCGCAATGGCCCAGCTTGACAAGACTTTTCCGACGAATGACTGCTCGCTCTGAATACTTGCTCCGAAGCTTGTTGAGGCCGGTCGGTCTCCAAATATTGAAATTCTGAGCAATGCCGACTTTCTTTCCCTTGATGGAAAGCCGGGAGATTTTTTCGCAAAAATTCGCTTAAACCCGCGTTATATTGACGCCGACAAGTGTACGGCCTGCGGTCTTTGCACCACGTACTGTCCCCGTCATCTTGTTGATGAATATAACGAAGGACTGGCCATTACCCGACCTATTCATATCGATTATCCCCAGGCCGTGCCGGCGACCTATTATATTGATCCGGCGGCCTGCCTGTACTTAAAGCATGATACCTGCCAGATCTGTGTGCCGGTCTGCCGCAGTAATGCCATTGATTTTACTCAGAAACCAATTGAACGTGAAATTAATATCGGTGCTGTGATTATGGCCCCCGGTTTCGGCCGGGTTCCAGAAAGTGCCCTGGCCAAGTACAGCTACGGCAAGCATCCCGATGTGGTGACCAGCATTGAATTTGAAAGGCTGCTCAATCCATCCGGGCCATTTGAGGGTGAAGTCCGCTGTCTATCCGACCGGCGTCATCCAAAGAAAATTGCTTTTATTCAGTGTGTCGGTTCCCGCGATATCGGCTGTGATAACGGCTATTGCTCGTCGGTCTGCTGCATGTATGCCATTAAAGAAGCGATGGTGGCTAAAGAGCATGATCCCGAGTGTGAGATCACCATTTTTTACATGGACATGCGAACCCAGGGCAAAGATTTTGATGCGGCCCAGACAAGGGCGGTTGAACAGTTCGACATTAAATTTGTCCGGGCCAAGGTTGCCGATGTCATGCCTTGGGGCAAACAGTTGAAACTCACCTATTCTACTATGGATGAAACCCATCATTTCGATCCTTTTGATATGGTAGTTCTCTCCGTTGGTCTGGATGCCCCCAAAAGTGCCCGGGATCTGTCCAGGATCGCTGATTTTAAATTGAATAAATATGATTTCTGTGAGACCAGCTCCTTTGCTCCGCTGGCATCCAGCCGGGAGGGGATTTTTGTTGCCGGTGCCTTTCAGGGACCCAAGGATATTCCCGAGAGCGTTACCCAGTCCAGTGCTGCAGCAGGTATTGCTTCTGCCATGTTAAAACAGCAGCGCGGCAAGGGAATTGTCCATAAATCTTATCCTGATGAACAGAAAATCAAAGAGGATGATGAAGTTCGAGTCGGTGTTTTTGTCTGTCATTGCGGCATTAACATCAGCGGCACGGTTGATGTCCATAAGGTTGATGACTATGCCGGCACCATGGACAATGTCGTCTATCATGACGACACCCTATACAGTTGCTCCCAGGACGCACAGGAGATGCTCGTTGAAAAAATCAAGGAGCATAATCTCAATCGTGTTGTTATTGCTGCCTGTTCTCCCCGAACCCACGAGCCTCTTTTTCAGGAAACTTTGAAAGATGCCGGCCTGAACAGATGCCTTTTTGAAATGGTAAATATCCGTGACCAATGTTCGTGGGTTCATGCGAATGAACCTGATGCGGCCACAGATAAGTCTATGGATCTGGTCCGCATGGGTGTTGCTAAAGCCCGTTTAATCCAGCCTCTTCAGGAACAGACCGTGCCGGTTAATTCCCAGGCCCTTATCATTGGTGGCGGGGTTGCCGGGTTAACAGCAGCTGAGAGTCTGGCGGAGCAAGGCTTTCATTGCACTCTTCTGGAGAAAGGTAGCAAGCTTGGCGGTCATCTGCAGACAATTAAAACGACCATCAAGGGTGAAAAAACCGCTGATCTGCTGAAAAAATTGAACGATCGTGTCAAAAAACATAAAAACATTGATGTGCTGACCAGTGCCAAACTGGAATCAATCAGTGGTTTTATAGGTAATTTTTCCTCGGTAATTTCCTCAAAAAAAGGCAATAAACAGGTTGAGCAGACCATTGATCATGGTGTGGTGATTATTGCTACCGGAGGAAAAGAGCACAGGCCGGACAAGTATCTCCTTGGTCAATCCAAAAAAGTCATAACCCAGAAGGATCTGGAAACTCGTCTGGCAGGCCGGGCAAAGAATCGCGCTCCGGATAGCGTTGTCATGATTCAATGCGCCGGTTCCCGAGGCGATGATCTGCAATATTGCAGCAAGATCTGTTGCAACCATGCCGTTAAGAATGCCCTGAAAATCAAGGAGATTAATCCGAACTCCCAGATCATTGTCCTCTATCGCGACATGCGCACCTATGGCTATGCCGAGGATGCCTATCGTGAGGCCAGGGAAAAGGGTGTCATCTTTACGCCGTACACAGTTGAAGAAAAGCCCGAGGTTCTTAAAAAAGGAAACCAAACCGTTGTTTCCTATTATGATCCCATCTTGAGAGAAGACGTTACAATTGCGCCTGATCTGCTTGTTTTAAGTGTCGGAATTGTTCCCGAGGGTACAAAGGAACTTTCCAAACTGCTCAAAGTCCCTGTGAACGCCGATGATTTTTATCTGGAAGCCCATGTCAAGCTCCGCCCGGTCGAACTTCCTGTAGACGGCGTCTATGTCTGCGGGCTGGCCCATTCACCAAAGCCTTTGGATGAGATTATCGTTCAGGCCCAGGCGGCGGCTGCAAAGGCTGCAATTCCATTGGTTAAAGGGTATGTTTCGGTAGCTCCCATTGTCTCTACAGTTGATCAAGAGACCTGTATCGGCTGCGGCATCTGCGCCAGTCTCTGTCCTTATCAGGCTATACAAATGCATAAGGTCGGCAAAAAGAAAAAGGCGGAGACCCTTGCCGCCTCATGTAAAGGGTGCGGAATCTGCGCGTCCCGCTGTCCGACTTTTGCAATTTCCATGGCCGGATTTACCAATGAACAAATTAATTC
>JAGHCC010000348.1 GCA_021160685.1 Desulfobulbaceae bacterium
GCAGTGAATCATGGGAATGGGTGTTCCCCAGTAGCGCTGGCGGGAAATTCCCCAATCCCGCAGCCTGAAGGTCGTTTGCTTTTTGCCGAAGTTATTGTCAAAGGCATGGCCGGTGATAGCTTTTTTGGCCTTGTTCGACGGCAGACCGCTGAAGTCCCCGGAGTTCACCAGCACACCGGGCCCTTCATGGGCCTCCTCCATGGTCGCAGCTTCAAGGGAATTTCCCTCAGGCTGGATGACAACCCGGATAGGGATATCATATTTCCGGGCAAATTCAAAATCTCGCTGGTCGTGGGCCGGCACCGCCATGACAGCGCCGGTGCCGTATTCCATTAATACAAAATTCGCGGCGTAAACAGGCAGAGCCTCACCGGTAAAAGGATTTATCGCATGGCCGCCGGTGAAAATTCCTTTTTTCTCAAGCTCATCTTTCGGGCTCTGTTGTTGTTTTTCAAGGATGGTACGGCTGACAAAATCTTTTACTTCATTTTCCTGAGGTGTCCCTTTTGCCAGTCGTTCCACCAGGGGATGTTCCGGAGCAATGGACATGAAGGTTGCGCCAAAGATGGTATCCGGCCGAGTTGTGAAGATTTTCAAACTTTCATTAAAACCTTTAATCGGAAAATCAATTTCAGCACCGACACTCTTGCCAATCCAGTGGCGCTGCATGGTCAGTACTTTTTCCGGCCAGCCTTTCAACTTGTCGCATCCCGCCAGAAGTTCATCAGCATAGTCTGTGATTTTAAAAAACCAGCCGTTCATCTCTCTGGGAGCAATGTTTTGGTCACAGCGCCAGCAACAGCCGTCAATGACCTGTTCATTGGCAAGCACGGTCTGGCACGTCTCGCACCAGTTAACCGTGGTTTTTTTCTGGTAAACAAGTCCCTTTTCAAAGAGTCTGATGAAAAAAAGCTGTTCCCAGCGGTAGTATTCAGGGTCACACGTAGCCAGTTCCCGGTCCCAATCATAGCTGAATCCCATCCGGCGCAACTGATTTTTCATGTAATCAATATTTTCATAGGTCCATTTTTCCGGGTGGGTTTTGTTTTTGATGGCAGCATTTTCAGCCGGTAATCCAAATGCGTCCCAGCCGATGGGGTGCATGACATTGAATCCCTTCATACGTTTGTAGCGGGCCACAACATCGCCGATGCTGTAATTACGGACATGCCCCATGTGAATACGTCCGGAAGGGTAAGGAAACATTTCGAGAAGGTAGTATTTCGGCTTTTTGGAATCTTCCCTGCCCTTAAAGGTTTTTTCTTCCAGCCAAATTTTCTGCCATTTTTCTTCAATGGTCTTAAAATCATATTTCAATGGATCATTGACGTTCATGCTGTTTCCTGTCAGGATTCTTTGTTTGCGGAGTTTTATGGTGTCGTAAAAGATGAAAGATTAATGACTTGTGTCGCTTTCCGAAACAGTTTGCCGGGTGAGATTTTCAAAGGTTGTGTAACGGTCAAGAAAGGCCAGTTCGATAGTGCCGGTGGGGCCATTTCGCTGTTTACCGATAATCACTTCAGCAATACCGCGCTTCGGGTTGTCTTCCGCCTTGTTGTAGATTTCATCCCGGTAGATAAAAAGAATAACGTCGGCATCCTGTTCAATTGCGCCTGACTCACGTAGATCGGAAAGTTGAGGCCGTTTATTAGGGCGGTTTTCCAGGCTACGGTTCAGCTGAGACAGGGCCATGACCGGGATATTAAGTTCTTTGGCCATGGCCTTAAGGGATCTTGAAATTTCACTGATTTCCTGTTCTCGACTGTCTCCCCGGCCGCGCATCAGTTGCAGGTAGTCGACCACGACAAGACCGATATCATGTTCGATCTTGAGCCTTCGGGTCTTAGCCCTCATTTCCAGAACAGTAATGGACGGCGTGTCGTCAATAAAAATAGTCGCTTCGGAGAGTTCTCCGGCTGCCCGGGTGAGTTTGGGCCAGTCATAGTCCTTGATAGATCCGGAGCGAAGGTCCTGGGAGTCCACCCGGCTCACCGAACAGAGCATACGCAGACCGAGTTGGGATTTGGACATCTCCAGGCTGAAGATAGCCACAGGGACTTTGTGTAGCAGGGCGGTGTTTTGGACAATGTTCATGGCCAGGGCGGTTTTTCCCATGCTCGGCCTTCCTGCAAGGATAATGAGATCGGATGGCTGCAGACCAGCTGTCATCTTGTCCAGGTCCCCGTATCCACTAGGAACACCGGTGATCATCTCTTTTCTCTCTGCCAGCAAAGTGACCCTTTCAAACGTCTCGGTAATCACCTTGTTCAGCGGCTCAAAACCCTGTTCACTCTTGGATCTGGAGATTTCGAAAACCGTTTGTTCCACCTCGTCAAGAAGGTTTTCTATCTCGTTTTGTTCTTCGTAACAGCGGGAGGCAATATCGGTCGTTGTCGCAATGAGTTGTCTCAGAATGGATTTATCCCGGACGATTCTTGCGTAATGGTTGATATTGGCCGCAACCGGGACAATGTCTGTTAAACTGGCAAGATAGGCAGGCCCGCCAATCGAATCAAGCTTGTTTGCGTCTTGGAGACAATTGACAATGGTGATGAGATCCTGGGGCTCGTTTCGTTCAAAAAGAGAGGTGAGGCCATTATAAATGACTTGATGTGCTTCCTTGTAGAAATCAGAAGGGGAAATAATTTCCAGCGTTTTAGCTAGAGTGCCGGGACGAAGAAGAATGGAGCCGAGAACACATTGTTCGGCTTCAAGATTTTGAGGAGGCAGCCGACGGGCTATGCCATAAATATTTTTTTGTTCCATGGGAACATTGGAGTATAAAAGGTAGATGCAAAAAAACTTGGGATGTAACTGTTCAGAAGTCTACCACGGAAGCGAATTCGATGTCGAATTAAGCCCTGTTTTGCATGGAGTGCTTAACGGCAAAACAAAGCGAGTATCACGAGATATCAGAACAGTTACGGAACATGACTTGCCCGCTGCCGCAGTTCGTCCTTGTAGAGGACAAAAAAAGTAACGAGTGCGGCAAACGGCAGCAGGTGAATCGACTTAATGGTTACAAATATATAACTATTCAGGTAGTGAAAATAATTGCCTAACCACCTGACTGCTACTGCATAGTAGCAAAAAGATTATTCCGTATCTTCAGTGGAAAGAGGAACGATTTCAACTTTGATTTCGCAGCTCATCTGGTACCCAACTTTGCAGGGAACCATGGTAACGCCTAGTGTCTTGATTGGTTCATCCAGCTGGATTTTTCTTTTGTCAATGACGATACCCAGCTCTGAAAGTTTTTCAGCGATATCGGAAGAAGTGACTGAGCCATAAAGTTTGTCTTCTTCACCGGCAAGCAGGGAGATTTGCACTGTTGAGCCAGCGATTTTCTTAGACAGAAATTCAGATTCGGCCCGAAGTTTTGCTTTTTTTGCATCAATCGCCGATTTCTCTTGTTCCAGGAGGAACAGACTGGCCTTGTTCGCCAGTATCGCTTTATTGGTGGGAATCAGGTAATTCCGGCCAAAACCGGGTTTAACCTTGACAATATCCCCTTCCTCTCCAAGTGTATCTATCGTTTCTTTTAAAATCAGTTCCATTTTGTATCCCTCCACCCGAAAAGGTAGATTCTAATATGTTCTGTCCAGGAGAAAATCTCCTGAATCTCTATATTGTAATGTCGTTAACTTAAGCCTGAATCGTTCAATTTAGTGCCTAACTCCTGAAAGGCTGTCACTTTTTTCAGTACCCCCTTGAGGGTATAAAAAACAAGAAACTGGAAACCGCTTTTGAAACAAGGACTCGAAGGTCTCGCTTGCTCGCTATCTGCCTCTACGGAAAGGCACTTACACCCGTCAAGCGAGTACTGAAAAGAGTCCTGAAATATCTGATGTTTTTTCCACTTTAGTGGGTTAGACCTTATTCTGTTTTTGAACGGCTTTTTCTGAAATCAAGCCAGACATCGGCCAGACCGGCAATGGCTAAAAAAACAAAACCGTAGGCCTGGATCAGGATCAGGGCATAGACCAGAATTCTAAAC
>JAGHCC010000070.1 GCA_021160685.1 Desulfobulbaceae bacterium
ATCAAGTCAGCAAGCTCGTCGATGATAATGACGATTAAAGGAAATTTTTCATCCGCTATTTCATTATATGAATAAAAACTCTTGACCCGTAACTCTTCCATCAACTCATACCGTCTCTCCATTTCACGTACTGCCCACTGCAGAGCCCTGCTTGCCATTTTAGGATCAACGACAACAGGATGAAGAAGATGAGGAATATCCTCATAGGTTGACAATTCTATCCGCTTGGGATCAATCAAAAGAAGCCGAACCTCATCCGGCGTCGCCTTGAGAAGGATGGAACAGATGATGCAGTTAATCGCGATACTCTTGCCGGCCCCGGTTGCTCCGGCGATAAGCAGATGAGGCATCCGGGCGAGATCAGCCAATATGGGATTACCGACCACATCCATTCCCAAGCCCATAGTCAACCTGGACTTGGCCCCCATAAATTTTTCACTGGCCAGAATATCACGAAGAGAAACAATCTGCCTTTCCAGATTTGGAATCTCAATTCCCAAGGCAGCCTTTCCCGGAATGGAACCGGCAATCCTGACGCTTTCTTTTTTTAATCCCATGGTCAAGTCATCAACCAGGGAGACAACCTTCGTAATTTTTATCCCCGGCGCCGGGGCAAACTCATAGGTCGTGATCACCGGTCCCGGAGAAATACCGGTAACTTTTCCCTTTACACCAAAATCGGCCAACTTGAGTTCAAGCTGTTCACTGATCTCAAAATAATGATCCCGGTCAATCGTAAAGTCAACACTCTTAGACTTTTCCAGCAGCGTCAACGGCGGGATCTGGTATTCTCCACTGGACACCGGTACCGGCTGAAAATCCTCTTCAATTTCATTATTCGGCTTTATCGGAATATGAACATTTGGAACCAGCAGGGATTCATCAGTTTCCTTTTTTAAAGGAAGACTCTTTGCCTTCCGATCGGCGACAGTTGCCGTATTTTGCCTTTTTATTTCCCTGGTTTTTTTTATTTTTTCACTCAACACCCCGCAACCGGCAACCATTCTTCCTCCCCAGAAATAGGGTGAAAAACGAACAGCCGCCATCAGGGAACAGAGGAAAAGGGCCAGAAAAAAAAGAACCGCGCCAATTCCACCGAACCAGCTTGCCATGAAGCGATAGAGAAAATTGCCGAGCTGACCGCCCAGGGGAAACGATTTACCGAAAAGAGAAATGAAATTTTCGCCAAATGACGCCAGCAGGGAACTGGTGGAAATCAAAATGCCTGTGCAGCCGGAGCATATAAAGGGAAGTCTTTGCAGGGGAGACTGGAAAGAAAAAATACCGATCGAAAAAAAAAGCAGCAACAGGGGAAGCCAGATTGACGCAAGCCCCAGAAAACTCATCAGGACAGTTGACAGAATATGTCCCACTGCGCCGCCCCAGTTTGAAGAACCGATGCGGCCGTGACCGGCAGGAAGTGAAAAGCTGATCAAGCTGAGCAACAGAAAAAGGCCGGCGACAACCATCAACACCGCCACCATTTCCTGGCCCAGAGACGGTTTATTCCGTTTTACAGATTTTGCCATGTAAAAACTGATCCAACTAAATGGGAGAAATTAAAATACTGGGCACTATCTTCAATATTCTGACATCCCGAGTGGTGAGAAGAATTATTTTTAATAATCAGATATTGGTATTTTTTAATAGGGACAAAAAACATTAATGATGACGCCACGTAACGCCAAATTGGAAAGTTATTCGCTCCGACAAGACTTTCTGATTGAATCAAGAATACCATTCAAAAATGATCCAGCGTCTGGAGTGCTGAAGCGTTTGGCAATCTCAATAGCCTCATTAATAACAACGCTTGCAGGAACATCGTCTGAAAAAACAAGTTCAAAAATAGCGATTCGCAGAAGATTTCTATCAATCACAGACATACGGTCAAGCCGCCAATTCACGGCGTGCTGACTGATGAGGCCATCAATTTTAGATAAATTGGCCTTAATTCCGCTGATCAGTTCCTGGGCATAGTCAACAGCCTTTTTGCTGACTTCAAAATGCTCCCGCATCTGCTGAATATCAACATCTTGATTGCCGCACTGCTCAATCTGGTAGAGACATTGCAGTGCGAGTTCCCTGGCTTTGCGTCGAACTCCCATTAATACTTTACCCCTGAAAGTTTGTCATAAAAAAACAAGAAACTGGAAAGATCTTTTGAAACAAGGACTCGAAGGTCTCGCCTTACTCGCTATCTGCCTCAACGACAAGGTACTTACACCCGCCAAGCGAGTACTGAAAAGAGTCCTGAAAAATCTGATGTTTTCTTCCGCTTTAGTGGGTTAAAACTGATCGAGAAGATTCACCATCTCGATGGCGGCGACGGCACAGTCAGACCCCTTGTTTCCTGCCTTGGAACCGGCACGTTCGATGGCCTGTTCAATCGTATCCGTGGTCAAAATGCCAAAAAGAATGGGGACTCCGGTATCCATGCTTGCCTGGGCGATACCCTTGGCCGCCTCATTGGCGACAAAGTCAAAATGAGGCGTTGCGCCTCGGATGACAATACCCAGAGAAATTATCGCGTCATACTTGCCGGATTTGGCCATTTTTAATGAGACCAATGGAATTTCATATGCTCCCGGCACCCGGGCAACTTCAATATCGTCGTCGGAAACACCTGACCGAATCAGGGTATCCATTGCTCCTTCCAGCAGGCGTTCGGCAATAAAGGAGTTAAAACGGGCCAGAACAATGCCAATTTTTTTCCCTTCGCCCCGTAAATCACCATTAAAAAATTTTGCCATGACATGCTCCTTATATTTTCCAAATCTCTAACTAAAAAATCGAGATTGCGTATTTTTTTATTTTCATTTTTTTGTCCGGGTTCATCGCACAGCTTGAGGCAATAACATCAAAAATCAAATGAATCCCTGAAATGCTCTTTAATCATCTAAGTCGAGGATATGGCCCATCTTGTCCTTTTTGCAGCGAAGATAACCAAGGTTTTCCGGCACCGGATTCATCTCAATCGGCACCCGACCAACTACCTCAAGGCCATAGCCCTCAAGACCGATAATTTTTTTGGGATTATTGGTCATCAATTTCATTCTTCGCACACCAAGGTCGCGGAGAATCTGGGCGCCGATGCCGTAATCACGCAAGTCAGCCTTAAAACCAAGTTTCAAATTAGCCTCGACCGTGTCGAGCCCTTGGTCCTGCAGGGCATAAGCCTTCAGCTTGTTAATCAGGCCAATCCCCCGCCCCTCCTGGTGCATGTATAAAATGACTCCTTTACCGGCTTTTTTCACCATATGCATGGCAGCCTGTAACTGACCGCCGCAGTCACAACGCATGGAACCAAAAACATCACCAGTGAGACATTCAGAATGAACCCGGACCAGAACCTCCTCATCCGGTTCGAACTCTCCTTTGACCAAAGCCACATGTTCAAGATCATCAACATCATTTCGATAGGCAATGACCTTAAATTCACCACCAAAGCGGGTTGGCAAAGCTGTTTCGGCCGCCCGGTGAACCAGGGTGTCCTTTTTCAGGCGATAGGCGACAAGATCGGCAATGGTGGCAATTTTCAGATCATGCTCTTTGGCAAATATCTCCAAATCCGGCATCCGGGCCATAGTACCGTCATCTTTCATGATCTCGCAGATCACTCCGGCCGGTATCAGTCCGGCCAGGCGGGAAATATCCACCGATCCCTCGGTCTGGCCGGTACGGACAAGTACTCCGCCACGTCGCGCCCTGAGGGGAAAAATATGTCCCGGGCTGACCAGATCCTCGGGTTTAACATCCGGTGCCACTGCGACCTGAATCGTCTTGGCCCGGTCAGCCGCCGAAATTCCGGTTGTCACGCCATGACGAGCCTCAATGCTGACAGTAAAAGCTGTTTCATAAGGTGACTGATTATCACGCACCATCATCGGCAGTTTCAGTTTGTCAAGATGGTTTGGAGTCAGGGTCAGGCAGATTAGTCCCCTGCCATGGGTCGCCATAAAATTGATGGCGTCGGGCGTGGACATCTGGGCGGCCATATACAGATCACCTTCATTTTCCCGATCCTCATCATCAACAAGAATGATCATCTTGCCGGCCCTGATATCTTCTACAACTTCTTCTATCGTGCTTACAGCCATGTTATTCACCAAATTACTTTATTATATCGTTTTGCCGACTTTTTTTATCGACCTATTTTTAAACGAATCTTTATTTCCAAAAACCATGTTCCGCCAGGAAGGCTGAATTGATCTTAGATTCTTTGGTCTGACCTCCACTGTTTCCAACCGCAAGAAGCTTCTCAACATATTTACCGATCAAGTCCACCTCAATATTAACGATATCTCCCTGATGCACACTGCCAAGGCTGGTAATCTCAAGAGAATGAGGAATGATCGACACAGAAAAGGTGCGATCATCACAATGGTTGACAGTCAAACTGATACCGTCAATGGTAATAGATCCTTTTTCAATAATATAGCGCCCCAGACCCGGCGGGACAGCAAAAGAAAAACGAACAAAATCTCCTTCCGGTTTTCGTGAAAGGACAGGTGTCGTAGCATCCACATGCCCACTGACGAGATGACCGCCGAGACGGTCACTGAGCCGCAGGGCTCTTTCCAGATTCAATGTACTGCCGGAGGCCAGATTGCCAAGATTTGTGCGTGAAAGACTTTCCGGAGAGACATCAGCCAGAAATCTTCGATTACTGATTTTTCTGGCAGTCAGACAGACGCCGTTACAGGCAATGGATTCACCTTCTTCCGGATCAGTCAGATCAAAATCCGTCTCAATCCCGAAAACCATGCCACCACCTGACGGCCGTTTTTCGATTAATATCCCTTTTCCCTGGATAATTCCGGTAAACATATCAGCAAACAGCAGACAGAAGACAGGAGTCAGAAGTCAGAAGCCGGTGAACGCAAATTATCATTCTTTCAGTTTTCCTTTCTACATTGCAACATTAAACAGACCATCAACTAATATATCATCACCAAAT
>JAGHCC010000016.1 GCA_021160685.1 Desulfobulbaceae bacterium
AATGTTGTTCCATCCCAGCTGAATGATCTTTTCGGTCTCATGGGGGATAAAGCTGATAATGTCCCAGGTGTGCCTGGTGTCGGGCCAAAGACTGCTGGAAAGCTGATCAACGAGTTTGGTTCGATGGCCGAGCTTTTCTCTCATCTTGATCAGATGAAAAAGTCAAAACTGAAGGAAAAATTAATCGAGTTTCACGATCAGGCTCTGCTGTCAAAAAAATTGATAGGGATGAAATGTGATCTCGATGTACCCGGCACACGCAACGACTACCTGTTGCCCGAACCTGACCAGGAGACGTTGCAAGGAATCTATAAGGAGCTCGATTTTACCCGCCTGATGAAAACCGAGGGCCGGCCCGAAAAAATGAGCCACCAGGGCTTTCGTCTCGTGCGCAGGGATGAGGATCTTGATCATCTGGTTCATGATCTGCAGCAGGCAGAAATCCTTGTCCTTGATACCGAGACCACATCCCTTGACTCCCTGAGCGCCAGGTTGGTGGGCATTTCGCTCTGTACCGGCCCGGATATCGCTTATTATATCCCCCTTGGTCACCTTCTGGACGGAACGGATCTCTGTCCCGGCCAGCTTGACCTGAAGCGGGTTGCCGATAGACTCCGTCCTTTTTTCAGCCAGCCCGGTCTGCCCAAGCTGGCTCATAATATGAAATATGATTATGAGGTGCTCAAGCAGCATAACCTGCCCTTGAGTTCCACCCTGCTTGACTCCATGATTGCCTCTTACCTGCTTGATCCCTCTCGCCGGGCCCATAACCTCGATGGTCTCTGCCTTGATTATCTGCAGCAGCGCCTCACCACATTTGCCGAAGTCACGGGCAAGGATAAAAGACCTGACGCCTTTGCTCATGTTGCGCCGGAAGAGGCCGGAGAGTATGCCTGTGAGGACGTGCGGGCCAGCCTGCTTCTCTGGCAGCTTTTCGAGCCGCAGCTCAGGGAATTACAGCTTTGGAGCCTTTTTCGTGATGTTGAAATGAAATTGGTGCCGATTCTGGCCAAGATGGAAGAGAACGGTATTCTTGTGGATGTGGACAAGTTGCAGGAGCTGTCCATTGAGTTTGCCGGTCAAATCAGTGAACTGGAAGAAAAAATATATGATCTGGCCGGGGAGACATTTAATATCAATTCACCCAAACAGCTGGGGACAATTTTTTTTGATAAACTGGGTCTTCCCCACGGCCGCAAAACAAAGACCGGTTATTCCACCGATATTAAGGTTCTGGAGAAGCTGTCCGCCTATCACGATCTGCCGGCCGCGATCATCGTCCATCGAACTTTAAGCAAGCTGAAATCCACATATGTAGACAAGCTGACGGGACAGATCAATTCGGCAACCGGCCGCATCCATACTTCCTTTAATCAGACCGTGACGGCCACCGGTCGCTTGAGCAGCAGCAATCCGAATCTACAGAATATTCCAATTCGGACCGAAGAGGGGCAACGCATCAGGGAGGCGTTTATTCCAGCGCCAGGGTTCCTTTTTCTGGCGGCGGATTATTCACAGATTGATCTTCGTGTTCTGGCCCATTACTCCGGTGACGAGGCCCTGCTTGAGGCTTTCCGTGACGGTCGGGATATCCATAACCAGACGGCCGCAGAGATCTTCCGCAGTAACCCGAATCTGATCACCAAAAAAATGCGCCGGGTGGCTAAAACCATTAACTTCGGTATTGTATACGGGATGAGCGCCTTTGGTCTGGCCGGCCAGCTGAGCATCAGCCGCAAAGAAGCACAAACCTTTATTAACCGTTATTTTGATCATTATCGAGGGGTGAAGCAGTTCATGGCTGATATTGTCGTCCAGGCTGGAGAGGACGGTTATGTCACCACCCTGCTGCATCGGAGAAGGTTGCTGCCCGAGATCAAAAGTCCCAATAAAACCCGAAGAGAGTTTGCCGAACGGACCGCCATCAATACGCCAATTCAGGGAACGGCGGCGGATATTATCAAGCTGGCCACCCTGAAAACAGACCAGCTCCTGCGGGAAGCCGAACTGAATGCCAAACTCCTTTTGCAGATCCACGATGAACTCATTTTTGAGGTGCCGGAAAAGGAAATTGACAAGACCTCCTCATTGGTGAAGGAGGCCATGGAATCGGTTCTTGAGCTGGATGTTCCACTGGTGGTGAATCTCTCTGTGGGGCGAAATTTGGCCAAAACATGATTTTATTTTGTTAAACTGGCTTGAATTGATTATAAAATGTATTTGGTACGGATCAGGTAGATAGGCTGTAGGCATTTAGATTGTAGGAGAAATGAGCTTCGAAAACTAATAACCTTAAGCCTACAGCCTAACCCACCTGGATAGTTACTTTTTATTCATTAACAGGAGAACAACATATGCTGGATTTATTACGCCGCAAGGCGCAATCACCATATCTGCAGGCTACTGTGGTTATCATTATCCTGGTTTTTGTATTCTGGGGTGTGGGAACGAACCAGGGCAATGGCAGAAATACCATTGCCACGGTGGATGACCAGTCAATAAGCTACATGGAATTTGATCAGGCCCTGGAGCGAACCATTGACCAGTATAAGGATCAATTCGGCGGTAGTTTGCCTGCAGATTTTGTCGAGACCTTCGGCCTGAAAAGACAGGTGCTTGATCAGCTCATTCAGCAGGCCCTGATCCGTAAGGGTGCAAGTGACATGGAGTTGTATGTCAGTAATGAAGAGGTGCAGGACAATATTAAAACAATGGGGGTCTTCCTTAATAATGGTGTTTTTGATGTGGATAGATACAATGAGGTTCTGAGAAGCTCTCGTTTGACGCCAAAGAAATACGAAAAAAGTGTCAGGATTGATATTCTTGGCAGGAAAGCGACAGACCAGGTGGCCTCTTTCGGCCATGTTCTTGAAAGTGAGTTGTTGAGCTGGTTCCGCTATGAAAATGAGGAACGGCAACTGGAATATGTTGTTTTTAAGGCCGGGGATTTTCAGGATAAGCTGGAAGAAAATGAGGAAAAACTGGCTGCTTTTTTTAAAGAGCACCAGGATGATTATCGTACGCTACCCCAAGTCAAGCTTAAGTATATCTCTTTTCTTTTCAAGGATGAGATCGATAAGCTCACCATCGACGAAGCCGAACTTGAAAGTTATTATCAGCAGCATCTTGATCAATATTCTCAACCGGAAACAAGACAAGCCCGGCACATTCTTTTAAAGAGTGAAAATAATGATTCTGAAAAAGTAGAGCAAAAGATGCAGGGAATTCTTGCTCAGGCCAGAGGTGGTGAGGATTTTGCCAAATTAGCTGAAGATTTCTCTGAAGACAGTACGGCGGCCAGGGGTGGTGATCTCGGCTTTTTTGGCCGGGGGCAGATGGTGAAAACCTTTGAGGATACGGCCTTTGGACTGAAGGAAGGAGAGATCAGCGATATTGTCCGCAGCCGTTTTGGTTTTCATATCATCAAACTTGAGGCGATCCGGCCAGCCACGACACAAACATTTGCCGAGGTCAGGGAGTCGATAGAAAACAAGCTGATACAGGAAAGGGGCAAGACCGAAACCTTTAAAACAGCCAACGCAACCTATGAAAAAATTATTCTTTCCGGCAGCCTGGAAAAATATGCTGAAAGCGGGGAGATTCCAATTGTCGAGACCGATTTCTTTAATAAAAATTCTCCTCCGGCAGAAATCAGCGGTGACAGCAGCCTGATCAATGTTGCCTTCAGCCTGAAAAAAGGCGAGCTAAGCTCCCTCATTGAAAGCCCCCAGGGATATTTTATTGTTTTTATTGATGATTCTCAGGGCCCTGTTGTGCCGCCCATTGCTGATGTGAAAGAGGCGGTAACAGCTGATTTTCGTGCAACAGGATCTCTGGATCTTGCCAGCCAGGCGGCGGAGAAATTGCTGACTGCAGGCAGGGAGGGAGATTTCCAAACAGTTTGTCAGGAGCAGGGGGTAAGCAGACTGGAATCAGGCTTTTTTTCCCGCGCAAAACAGACAGACAAGGATTTGCCGGCCCCGGTGCTCAGAGACGCTTTTCAGTTGACGGAAAAACAACCCTTCCCAAAAGAGGTTAAAGCGGAGGGAAACAGTTTTTATGTGTTTCGCCTGAAAGAGGTAAAAAAAACCTCGGACGATGAATTTGCCAAGGTCAGAGAGGAGTTGAAAAAGAGGATTGAAAGGGAAAACCAGATCAATATCATGTCGGCCTGGATGGAGCATCTGAAAAGCAGTGCGAAAATCAGCATTAATAAAAAATTACTGTAGGAGGAACAAGTAGAGATAATCCGGCGCATTCTATTCAGTTTGTTGTCTTCTGTTTCAGCCTGACCTGAATTTATGCCGGATCTCATATTTATGCGTAACCTAACTTGCGTCCTGATTTTTGTGGCGGCTTTTTTTCTTTGTTCCTGCGAGGGGAAGTTAATAGCGGAAAAAAAAGACCTGCTTACACAAATCCTTGCCAAAGGTGAGCTGATTGTCCTGACGACAAATGAGCCTACCACCTATTATTTTGACCGTGATAATAATCCCGCCGGTCCGGAATACGAGATGACTCGATCATTCGCGGAAAGCATTGGGGTTGTTGTCAGGTTCCGTGTTTACTCCTCAGTACAGGAAATTTTTCAGGCCCTGCGAGAAGGTGAGGGCCATATTGCGGCCGCCGGAATTACCGTTACTGAAGACAGGCTGGCTGAGTTTGATTTTGGTGCAGTCTATCAGACGGTAAGTGAACAGCTTGTCTGTCATCGTAATGGAAAATATATTATCCGGCCTGAAGATCTGCAGAAACTTGAGATCGTTGTTCCCGCCTCATCAAGCTATATTGATACCTTGACCGGTTATCTGGAGGCTTATCCGGATCTTACCTGGCAAGTTGATGAGCATCTGTTACCGGCACAGCTCATGGAGAAAGTGTGGAACGGTGAAATAGAATGTACAGTCTGTGATTCCACGATTGTTGACATCAATCGTCGTTATTTCCCCGAACTCGCTGTGAAATACAACCTGGCCGAAGAATCGCAGCTGGCCTGGATGTTTCAAAAAAAGAATGCTTCGTTATTACAGGCCGCTATTGAACAATGGTTTGTCGGGTTTAAAGAGAGTGGTGAATTCGCTCTGATGCAGGAAAAGTATTACGGATACATTGAAGTTTTTGATTATGTCGATGTGCGGGCGTTCAGAAGACGCATAAAACAACGCTATCTCAAGTACAATGATATGTTCATGGCAGCGGCGGAAGCCAATGACCTTCCCGTGTCTTTGCTGGCGGCGTTAAGTTATCAGGAGTCACATTGGAACCCCAGGGCCAAAAGTCCCACCGGTGTCCGGGGCATGATGATGCTGACCCAACCCGTGGCCAAATCCTATGGGGTGACGAGCCGTTTGGATCCGGAGTCCAATATCCATGCCGGAGCGAAACATTTCAGCAGGATGAAGAAGCGGATAGGTCTCGATGTCCCGGAGCCGATTCGAACCTGGCTCGCGCTTGCCGCCTATAATGTCGGCTTTGGGCATTTCCGTGACGCCCAGAAGTTGGCTGTGCGTCATGGAAGAAATCCGAATTGCTGGGTCACCCTGAAGGAGATTTTGCCTCAGCTCAGTCAGAAGGAATATTACTCCACGCTTCTCTATGGTTACGCGCGGGGCAATGAGCCTGTTCGCTACGTCACACGAGTTCGTGATTATCGTGACATGTTTGAACAGTTTATTGTTAATGATGAGCTGGAAGAAGAATGATGCGGTGCCAGTGATCGTCTACCTTTTTACAGCGCCGCACTCATCCCTTTTGTGCTGTAGTTAAGGATTCCTTCCACAAGTTGTTCGGCAATATCGGAGAGATAGCGGTCATCTCTTAAGTTTTTTTCTTCGACCGGATTGCTGATAAAACCAATTTCCGCAAGAATTGCCGGCATTCTGGCGCCGATGAGAACCACGAAGGGCGCTTTTTTGACACCCAGACCCGGGACGTGGTATTTTCTCTCAAGTCCGTTGACCATCTGTGTCTGCACCGCCGTGGCCAAATGGGACGATTCTTCAATTTTGCTGTTCTGCATGAGATCCTGGAGAATAGCCTGCAGATCACTGAGCTGGCGGGCCGAGGCGGCGTTTTCCCTGGCTGCGGCTCTCATCTCTTCCTTGCTGGTTGCCAGACTGAGGAAATAGGTCTCAATCCCTCTGGCCTTTTTGTTCGGGGCTGAATTCGCGTGGATGGAGACAAAAAGATCAGCGCCTTTGGAGTTGGCAATCGCGGTTCTCTCTTCCAGAGGAAGATACACATCCGTGCTCCGGGTCAGGATCACCTCAAAACCGGATTTGTCGGCCAGAAGGGCGGCCACTTTTTTTGCCACCTTGAGAACAACATCCTTTTCTTTCAGGCCGCTGAAGTTGACGGCTCCCGGATCCCTGCCGCCATGGCCGGGATCAATAACCACTGTTTTGACCTCAAGGCCAAGCTGCTCAGCCAGGGTGGGAAGCTTGCCTGGGGGTGATTTTTCACCAGTGACATCAATGATCACCCGGAACGGCTCAGTCAGACTGAACAGCTTGTAGCCGGACAGTGATTCCGTATCGAGCACCACCCGCACCGTATCCGGGCTGAACTGGGCGCTGCGCACCTGTTTGAGCAGCCCGTCCCGGATTGGAATCGGATCCTGATGTTTTTTGTCAATGCTGGAGTCAAAAAGATCCACGTAGAACCTCTCCGGCTGAACGCCTGACGCTCTCAGTGTGTTTCCCTTATATTGAACCGGTCCAGAGGTTTCAATGACAACCCGAGTGTAATCCCCGGTTGACCAGTGACGGATACGCTTGATTCTGGCCCTTGATCTTTTCTGAACACTAATTGTATTTTTAACAGTTTTCTGCCGTCTTATTTTCTTGAGAGACCTGCTTGCGGCTCCGGCCATATCTCCATTTGGGCAAAGAATGATGATTTTGGCGAAGATCGTGGCGGCCTGGTCTGGATCATTGAATTTGTTCAGATAAATACGACCGGTTTCAAAAAGAGAGTCGTCCGTCAAGCTGTGACCGGGAAAATGGGAGGCAAGCTCCTGGTAATAATGAACTGCCTGCGTCAGATCAGATTCCTGGCCAAAACGATCCGCCATCTGCTGATACATCCGTGCCGTCATGTAAAGGGCGGGAGCAGCCTGCTGATGGTTGGGAGAATGCTCGTAGGTTGCAAGAAAACTCCGGGCTCCGGTCAGCCATTTATCCCGTGTTGCCGTGGATTCGGGCTGGGTCGACAGATTATGATAATAGGCTGAGGCCTGTTTATAGCGCTTGGTGGTCAGGTCGGGAAAATGGGTTCCCGCCGCCGGGGCCGGACCAGCCATAAGGCAGCCCGTGCTGATGAAGGAGAGAATGAGAAGGAGGATGGAAAGTTTTTTCAAAACAGTTTATTTAGTTTCCGGAGCTGCAATTTTCTGTATTTCATAAAGGATCGTCAGAGCTTCGAGAGGCGTAAGACGGTCAATGTCAACCTGATGTAGCCGCTTGCGGACAGGATCATTTTCATGGCTGAAGAGAGAGAGCTGATTTGGTCCTTCGTCCTTTTCTTCAGATCCAAGTGGAGAAATGCGAGGGCGACCCTGATTGTCAAATTCATCTTTTTCAATATTATGCAATAATTCTTCAGCCCTGACAACCACCCGTTTCGGCACTCCGGCCAGCGCCGCCACCTGAATGCCGTAACTGCGGCTTGCTCCACCTTTCATCAATTTATGCAGGAAGATGATGGAGTCGTTCCATTCTCGCACCGCAATGTTGAAATTTTGGATACGCTGATGGATTCGGGCCAGTTCGGTCAGTTCATGATAATGGGTGGCAAAGAT
>JAGHCC010000421.1 GCA_021160685.1 Desulfobulbaceae bacterium
CTGTTGGATGGGATTAAAGGAAATTAGTGATGGAATTAAAAATTGAAATGAAGATTTTTTTGGCCGCGGCGGTCTGCCTGATTTTGACCGGTTGTGGAACCACCGGCGGTCCACTGGAAAAACTGACTTCTAAAAAACATGTTCCCGCACCTGTTTTCGAAACTGCTGATCAACAGGAACAGGAAATCGGCAAAGTTTCTGGAGATCAGCAGATCAGCCCGACGCTTGTTGATCTGTCATCGTCGGTGGCTGTTGAAACAAGCCTCAGGCCGCAACCGGATGTTGACTTCATCCGGCAGCGTTATCTGAATTATGGAGAAAAGATAGAGGAGTGGCGGAGTTTGTCTGGCCGGTTAGGGGCGGACAAAAAGCACCACAGACCAGAGGGATGGAATGAGTGTTACATGACCCTTGTCCGCATCTATGACGATTATGGAACATTGCTGGAGAAGGGGGAATTTGAAAGCTGGGGCGGGGCATCATCGGACTTGTCCGGAATCGTGTCGCTGTTACAGACAGATATTTCTTTTACGGACAGTTTTTGTGAAAAACTTCTGTTCACAAGCACGGCTGGAAACCGATTTCAGCCCATTGCATTAATTGCAGTTCGAGAAATGGAAAAAAAGGTCAGGGCCAGTGCTGAACAGGAGGAATACGATCAGGTGATTGTTTCGTATGAGGATTTGCTGGAAGCCGGCCGGAGCCCTTCGCCGGACATCATGGAGATTTATGGTACAGCCTTGCAGAAAACAGGCAGGGTCGAGGATGCGGCTGCCGTGTTGCAAGAGGTTATTGACGGGCGTGGAGAAGTCTCTTCCTGGAATCTGCGCCAGCGCATCGCCGCCCTTTTACTGGCATCGGGACAGGCTGCGGCGGCCACAGATCGATACAGCAGCCTTGCGGCTGACTATGCCTCTCAGCGGTCTGATGCATTTTCTGTTTCGGAGCAGCTGGCTTTGCTTGAGGATGCAAATCTGCATAAAGAAGAACTCGCCTTGTATAGCCAGGTGTTAAAAGGATCCCTGATTTTTGACGGCAGACATCTGCCCAGGGAGATGGCAGATGCCATGGAGAGGCTGGAGTTGTTGTTTGGGGACTCCAGGTTTACCATCCAGGCAAAACGCATTTATACCGGCATTGACCTACAGGCCAGGAACTGGGCCACCTATCAGCTCGCTGATTTAACCTCCCTGATTGAGAAAAAGCAATTTGACAGGGCCCATATTGTCCTGGCCGATTTACAGGAGGCGGAACTTCCCGAAAATATTGAGCTCCGAGTCAACCAGCTTGCGGAGAAAATTCAACAGGCCGAGGATGAGGACAAAGAGACTCGACATCTGCTTCTTGGGCATGCCCAGACAGTCCAGTGGCAGGAGGGGCTGGACCTGATGGATCAAAGGCAATATGACGAGGCAATTCTCATTTTTACCGCTTTGCTGGAATCGGAGTATGAACGTGAGGCCATTGACAAAATTCGAGAGGCGCAAAAACTGGCGGCAATCGATTTGCGCCGGATGGCGGCCGCACTGTTTGTCAAATCCCGCAAAATGAATGATCCCCAGAGAAAAGGAGACCTTCTGTTGGAATCTAGGCGTCTCCTGCTGGAAATTCAGGAAAAATATCCAGAAGTTGAAATTATGGACAAAGTGAAACAGAATCTTCAGGTGATTGAAGAACAGATCTATCAATTGGATCCGGGATTGTTGGAGCAAAGGTCTGAGTTCGGATATCGTTAATCAGCGCTTTGCTTATGTGAATTTTTCAAGGAACCACAAATAGACACGAATTTACATTTTGTAACTGTTCAGGTAGGGCTACAAACTACCTGAACCCCGTAGTGCTCCTGAATAGTTACCACACTGTACCTCATATCTTCACCCTTCAGCGCCACCGTCCTCCGCCCGCCAAATTTCGATTCCCAAAAAACACCATGTCTGCCAGGTTCACAAAATAACCAAACATTTTTGGAAAAAACTTGAAAATTGAATCGTTATCTGTGCAGATTATATAGAGAATGTTTGTTGAATATAAGTGAACCTTGAGGAGCGTAAGCATGGCTGCAGCTGAAAGATCATTGTCCATCATACTTGATGACATCGCCTTGAAAATTATGATGGTTGAGCCCGGCGATCTATCAACCATCGGCGAATTGCTTGAGCTTGCGGATGAGTGTATCAACAGTGATGAATCCCAAAAACAGCCTGTTTCGGTTGAGATGGCACAGTCATTTAAATCCGTTTTTGAACAGCTCATTATGGGCGAGGTATCAGATTCCTCAGAGAGTTATGACCATCTAGGTCAATGTGTTTCTTTGATGCAGGAGATGGAACGAAGTGGCTGCGAAGATGAAACCATAACAGGCCGATTCTGTGATCATCTGCGGCAAACCGGCTATAAAATTGACAACGTCAAGTTCCCCGCCCTGGTTGCGGATCAGGGTGCTGCTCCGAAGGATGAAGAGCCTGACACTCGATTTTTGCAGGACAGAGAACTGCTCCATGGTTTTATTGATGAATCGGTTGAGCACCTGGAAAGCATTGAAAATTTGATTCTGGAATTAGAGAAAAATCCTGATGATCCGGAAATTATCAATGCTGTTTTCCGGGCCTTTCATACCATTAAGGGGACTTCCGCCCTGGTTGATCTGGATACGATCAATCAATTGGCCCACAAGACGGAGAATCTTCTTGACGCAGTCCGGAACGGCCGCCGGAAAATGGATTCAGGCGTGGCTGATATGGTCCTTAGAGTAAGTGATTTGCTGCTGACCATGATACAGAATGTCAAGGATGTTGCGGAAAAGGGCCTGGAGCATTATCAGTGCTTTGGTATTTCAGAGCTCATTGAACAGATTGATCTTGTCGAGAGCTGTGAAGCCGGGACGGAAGGCGGTGAAGAGGAAGCGTCCCCGTCCGGGATGTCCCTGGGTGAGGGAGAGGTGCCGGATTTTATGCAGGATCCGGAGTTGCTCAGCGGTTTTATCAGCGAGGCATATGAGCATCTTGAGTCCATTGAGGTTCATGTCCTTGAATTGGAGCAGGACCCCGATAATCTTGATATCATTAACAACATCTTTCGTCCATTTCACACCATCAAGGGTGTTTCGGGATTTCTTAACCTGAAAACAATCAATACCCTGGCCCATACCACCGAGAATCTCCTGGATGATGTTCGAAAC
>JAGHCC010000380.1 GCA_021160685.1 Desulfobulbaceae bacterium
GTGATAAGCATATCAATAAGATTGCCTACCTCGGGCTCTCCGGCGGCATTCTTGATGATGGTGGTTCCTTTTGCCAGTACTGCGGCCATGAGCAGGTTTTCCGTACCCGTGACACTTGGAATATCAAAGTAAATCGTCCCGCCCTGCAGCCGGTCATCAATGGTGACATCTACATAACCCTTCTCAAGATTGACTTCGGCGCCTAATTTTTGCAGTCCCAGGGTATGAAAATTAATGGGTCGGGCGCCAATGGCGCATCCCCCGGGGAGAGAGACCCTGGCGCGGCCCATCCTGGCCACCAGCGGGCCCAAAACCAACACCGAGGCCCTCATTGTTTTTACCAGATCATAAGAAGCCTCATGGCCGGACAGATTCGTTGAATTGATTTTGAGTGTATTTTCACCGCATTTCTCCCAGACAACGCCAAAAGTTTCAAGAAGTGCAAGCATGGTACGGGTATCACGCAAGTCAGGGACATTGTGCAGGGTATGGACACCTGGTGTCAGCAGGGTGGCGGCGATGAGGGGCAAGGCGGCATTTTTCGCGCCGCTGATTCTGATTTCTCCGGCCAGGGGATGGCCGCCTTCAATAACTATTTTATCCATTTATAAAAATTCTCTTGAATGTGTTTTGATTTGGGAAAGCGCATTTTGGTTTTCGGCTTTTTTGCCCATTCTGAAATTCGCATTCCACAATCACAAACTGATTAATCCGATATTTTTCTGGCCTGAAAAATTCTCGGCAGGCCTGCATAATCCTTGTAGACAGAACAATTTTCAAAGGACCAGGTGGAAAAGGCATTTTTTACCAGTTCGGATTGCTCCGCTCCGATCTCCATGAAGAACCATCCTCCCGGCTTGAGGACCGGCCAGATCTGAACAGCCAGCCGTTCAATCGTCTCCATTCCCATGCTTCCTCCATCAAGAGCCAGCCGAGGTTCAAATGCGAGTTCAGGCTGTAGAACAGCGAATTCATTCTCTGAGACATAGGGGGGATTGGAAACAATTAAATCAAAGAGAGGTTGATCTCGAATCCCCTGTAGCAAGTCAGACTGCAGAAGATGAACCCGATTTTGTGTCTGGAGGTGCTTAACATTGTAGGCGGCGATTTGGAGAGCGGAATAAGATAAATCCAGGGAAAATACAGTTGCCGCAGGCAGTTCACGGGCCAGGGCAATGGCTATCGCTCCACTGCCCGTGCCTATGTCAAGTATAGCCCCGTGATAATCTTCCTCGGAATTTTTAACGATTTGTAAGACGATTTCAATCAGGATCTCGGTTTCCGGCCGGGGAATCAAAACGTCGGGAGTAACTTTAAATGGAAGGGACCAGAATTCATGTTCGCCAAGAATATAAGAAATTGGTTCCCGCTGCAAACGGCGGAGCAGAAGTTCTTCAAATTCATCCAGCATTTTCGGAAGCAGAACTTTTTCGTTTAAAAACAGTTCAGCTCTGGAAATCTTCAGCAGATGGCAAAGAAGAATGGAAACCTCAAGCTGGGCATCTGGTATTTTGGCCACCTGGAGGCGCTCAATCGAGTTTTGATACAGATCACGTATTTTCATGGAGTTTCATGAGGCAAATGGATAAAACAAAATATTTTTGAAACAGAAAAATGGATATCAGGAGGGAAGCTGGAGCAGAATAAACTCATACAATGATTTTACTGGAGGGTTTTCAGAGCCTCGGCCTGATAAAACGTGATCAGAGGATGAATCACGTTATCCAGTTTTCCCAGCATGATATCGTCAAGTTTGTAGAGGGTCAAATTGATTCGGTGATCCGTCATTCTGCCGTGGGGAAAATTGTAGGTCCGGATACGTTCGCTTCGATCGCCGCTGCCGATCTGGCTTTTTCGTTCCTCGGAAATTCGATCATGCTGTTCCTGCTGGATCTGGGCCAACAGTCGGGACCGCATAACTTTCATGGCCTGGGCCTTATTCTTGTGCTGAGATTTTTCATCCTGGCAGGTGACGATAAGTCCGGAGGGCAGATGGGTAATGCGAATGGCTGAATCCGTGGTGTTAACGCTTTGACCTCCGGGGCCAGAGGAGCGAAACACATCGATGCGCAGTTCATTAGGGTCAATATGAAGTTCCACTTCCTCGGCTTCCGGCAGCACTGCCACTGTTACTGCCGAGGTATGGATTCTTCCCTGGGTTTCCGTTTCCGGTACCCTTTGAACACGATGCACGCCTGACTCGAATTTTAATTGACTGTAAACCTGTTTGCCGCTGATCAGGGCGATAATCTCCTTAAAGCCGCCGATACCGATGGGATTACTGCTCAAAATTTCAACTTTCCATCTCTTGCTGTCGGAATAGCGGGAATACATTTTGAACAGGTCGCTGACAAAAAGGGCAGCCTCATCGCCTCCGGTGCCGGCCCTTATTTCGAGAAGAATATTTTTTTCATCATTGGGATCCTTGGGCAAAAGTATGATCCGCAAAGCATTTTCAAGTTCATTGACCTGCCGGGTTAATTCTGTAATCTCACTTTTGATAAGTTCACGCATTTCCTCATCATCTTCATCCTGAAGGAGTTCCCTGTTCTCGACGAGTTCCTGTTCGGTATTCTTGAATCTACTGTACGCCTCATGCAGTTTTGAGACTCGGGAATGCTCCTTGGCAACTTTGCTGTAATCCGCCTGGTTGCCCAGTATGGATGGATCGGCAAGTTTGCCTTCAAGCTCCATGAGCTTTTCTTCAAGATTTTCAAATTGGCCAAACATGATGCCTTTATAAAAACTATTTTTTCAACGCAAAAGACGCAAGAGTCGCAAAAGTTTTTTTTGTAAATCAAATAGTTACTTTTGCGACTCTTGCGTCTTTTGCGTTAAATTTTAGCTTATTACGAGTTCGTCAAACATGATGAAGTCGCAAAAAAAATTATTTTTCCAGGGTTCTGCCGTATTTTTTCAGAAATTTTTCAACACGGCCGGCAGTGTCCACCAGTTTTTGTTTGCCAGTAAAAAAAGGATGACAGGCTGAACATATTTCCACCTTGATTTCCTCGTTTACTGTCCCGACTTCCACTTCATTCCCACAAGCGCATTTCGCTATAATCCGATGATATTCCGGATGAATTCCACTTTTCATTATCTTCTCCTGTTGTTGATGACTCGCTTCAACTGTATCTTTATGGATTTTAATTTTGTAAAACAAAACAATATATCCAAAAAGATTGGATCTTGCAATGTGAAATTATTCCAGGCAGCCATTTGAGATCAGAAAATGGCCCGGTTATCTGATCCGGGATCAACTGTTCATGGAGGCAAAAAACTCTTCATTCGTTTTTGTTCTTTTCATCTTGTCCAGAAAAAATTCCATGGCGTGGGCAGGATTCATTGAAGAGAGAAGTTTGCGCAGAATCCACATGCGGTTGAGAACATCCGGTTCAAGCAGCAGTTCCTCTTTTCTGGTGCCGGATTTATTCATGTCAAAGGAGGGGAATAATCTTTTGTCGGCCATTTTCCGATCAAGAATAATCTCCATATTGCCCGTGCCTTTGAACTCTTCGAAAATAACATCATCCATTCGACTACCGGTATCAACCAACGCCGTGGCAATGATCGTCAGGCTGCCGCCTTCTTCAATATTACGCGCTGCGCCGAAAAATCTCTTCGGACGATGCAGGGCATTCGAGTCCACTCCGCCGGAAAGAATCTTGCCGCTGGAAGGTATCACGGTATTGTACGCTCTGGCCAGTCTGGTTATGCTGTCGAGCAGAATGACCACGTCTTTTTTATGTTCAACCAGCCTTCTGGCTTTTTCTATTACCATCTCCGCCACCTGGACATGGCGCTGGGGTTGTTCGTCAAAAGTAGAACTGACGACCTCGGCATTGACGCTTCTCGCCATGTCGGTCACTTCTTCGGGACGCTCGTCAATAAGGAGAACGATCAAAATGATCTCTTTGTGATTCTGGGTGATACTGTTGGCGATATCCTTGATCAGTACTGTTTTACCGGTTCTAGGAGGTGCCACGATTAAACCGCGCTGTCCTTTGCCGATTGGTGCGATAATGTCCAAAACCCGCATGGAATAACCGTCATCTCCTTCACGTTCCAGGGTGAGTCGTTCATCGGGATGCAAGGGAGTAAGGTTTGAAAAGAGGGTTTTGTTTCGGGCCTGTTCAGGATTATCAAAATTAACCTTTTCAACCTTCAGAAGGGCAAAATAACGTTCTCCTTCTTTAGGAGCCCGTACCAGGCCCTCAACAGTATCGCCGGTACGAAGATTCAGGCGCCGTATCTGGGAAGGAGAAACATAGATGTCATCAGGACCGGGGAGATAGTTATAATCAGGCGCCCGGAGAAAACCAAAACCGTCGGACAAAATTTCCAGGACGCCACTTCCCCTCACCTTGCTGTTTTTATCCTGCCTGGTCGTGGCGTGAATAATGGAAAAAATCAACTCCTGTTTTCGCAGGCCGCTGACGCCCTCAACCTTCAGGTCCTTGGCCATCTTGGTTAATTCTGTGATTTTTTTTAACTTTAACTCGGTTAAATGCATTTGAACTTAAATCTCCTTATCGATTCATCTTTTGTAACTATTCAGGTGGGGCACCAAATTGGCCTAACCACCATTCCGTAACTGTTCAGGAGTGCTCCATATCGAAGTCTACGCTTATCTGGTTCATTCGGAGTCTCGTTCCTCGCTTACCTGGGCCTTCGAAGCATACTTGTGTTATTCGAGAAGGCCAGGTAAGCGAGGAACGAGACTCCGAAATGGGACAAGATGGGGTGCTCCTGAGCAGTTACCATCTTTACTTCATCATTTTTATCTCATCAGATAAAAATGACAGTTCTCCCATCAGGAATTCACTTGTCGGAGCACAGATGTAGTCTCTTGTGAAAAAAACTGAATTGGGGGTATATTTTCAGCAGATATACGCCCTCCAGAATAGGGCATAGGTCGAATTTCAAATTGAAAATCGTTTAACTCTGGAAAATATTTTTTGTCTTTGTGATTTTAAAAAAGCGAATTGAAATTTATAGTGCGAATTTAATTTTCCGGTATGATTTCGGGAATGAGTGGCTGCAAGTGTCATCCCGTGAGAAAACAGGAAAAGTCTGTTTCAGTTGTCAATTGTCAATAGATCGAAAATGTCGGCACTCTAAACGCAGAGGCGGGAAATTCTTTTCCGATTCAATTTATTCTTATTGAGAAATATCAAATAAGGAGGGAACTTTATGAAAGCACCATGATCAATGGTATCTTTACTGTATTGACTCTATTTTAGACTGTCAAGTTTTTTATGTTTTTTCTCGCCACAGCAATCTCCCAAGAGAGGACAATTGCAGCACAGTGGCCGGCCAACTCAGGCTGTTGTCAATGACATGATCGGAGCGCATGATTTTGTCAGTCACGGGCCATTGGGCCCGCATCGCCTTTTCGGCCTCTTGCCGGCTGATCCCATCACGAGCCATGATTCTTGCCAACCCCTGTCTGGAATCAACATACACCAGAATAATTTCCGAAAAATCGTTTTCCCAGCCCGCCTCATGAAGAAGCGGGACTTCAACAAGAACATCTGTCTCAGGCCGGGTGACAGCCAGGATTGCAATTTGTCGGCGGATTTCATCCCTTATCAGAGGATGAAAGGTTTGGTCAAGCCGTCGGCGGAGAGTTTTATCATGAAAAAGAGCCTGGCGCAGAGCGATTCTGTCAATTTGCTGGTCCTTCAGTATAAAATGTTTACAGAGATGGTTGATCTTTTCCCAGCCCGACCTGCCCGGAGCAAGAAGCTCCCTGCCCACCAGGTCGGCATTGATGAAAGACAAGCGGAATGTCGCCAGCCAAAAGGCGGCCACCGAGCTTTTTCCGGAACCGATGATGCCCGTCAAACCTGTTACCTTCATTTTACGTTTTTTCTTCCCTTAAAAAACGTAAAAAAATATCCATGTCATCCCAGAGGGGCGCGGTCAACTGAACACGATTCTGACTGCGCGGATGATCAAAGCTCAGCTGAAAAGCATGGAGATATTGCCTGGGCAGGGAAATGCGATTGGGTAATTTGTTTCCGCCATAGACCCTGTCGCCGGCCACGGGACAGCCGAGAGCCGCCATGTGGACCCGTATCTGATGGGTACGGCCGGTGTCGAGTTTTATTTGCACAAAAGAAAAAGAATCAAATTCCTCGAGAACCTTCCATTGGGTAATGGCCACCCGCCCAGTCTGCTCCATGACAGCCATTTTTTTTCTGTTTACCGGATGACGGCCAATGGCCAAGTCAATTCGTCCTTCTCGGGATGGAGGCTGACCAACCAGAAGGGCCAGGTATATTTTTTTTACGCTGCGTTTTTTGAACTGGCCGGACAGGGATTGGTGTGCCGAATCATTTTTCGCAACGATCATAATGCCCGAGGTGTCCTTGTCAAGCCGGTGAACAATTCCCGGGCGTAATTCGCCGCCAATACCGGAAAGATTCCGGCAATGATGGAGCAGGCCGTGAACCAGAGTCCCTGAAAAATGTCCGCAGGCGGGATGAACGACAAGTCCCGGAGGTTTTGAAAGGACAATGATGTCTTCATCTTCATGTAGTATTTGAAAAAAAATTTTTTCAGGAGTCAGAGTTGACGGTGAAGGCGGCGGCAGTAGCACCATTACCAGGTCATTTGTCTTGAGACGGTAACCGGCCTTGCAGTTTTTTTCGTTTACTTTAATATCTCCGGAAAGAATGAAATTCCGGATCCTGGAACGGGAGACATCTCTTAGTTGCGGTTGTCCGGCAACAAACACATCTAGCCGCCGGTCACGATTTTTTCGGCTGACATTAAAAGAATAACTTTCGATATTCTGCATTTTTGCTGTCTGACTCCTGTCGTAACCGTTCACCAGGAGCACGGATTTCGGTAAATTACATGCCGTAAGCGTTTATCAGTGCCTTCGTCGTTCATTCGGAGTCTTCGTTTACCTGGGCCTGCGCAGCATACTGGTGTTCTGTAAGCAGGCCAAAATGGGCGAAGATGAGGTGCTGGTGAGCGCTTACCTCCTGTCAATGGATTGGGATGGCGGTTTGACAGGAAGCGGCATGAACATGAAGAGGATA
>JAGHCC010000121.1 GCA_021160685.1 Desulfobulbaceae bacterium
GTCCAGTTTTAATGGTGTTGCAATGCCGATTGGCAAATTTTATAATTCTTTGCCCCTTTGCCCCTTTGCCCCTTTGCCCCTTTGAACCTTTGAACCTTTGAACCTTTGAACCTTTGAACCTTTGAGAAGTCTAATTCATTCAAGCGATGGAAGCAACGCTAAATCATGATATCATCGCCGGTATTGATCTTGGCAGTAACAGTTTTCGCCTGCTGATCGCCACCAGGCATCGGGGCAAATTTGTCATCCTTGCTAAAGAGCTGGCAACGGTGCGGCTTGGCCGTGGCATGAACGAAACAAAGATTCTTTCTGCCGGGTCAATCAGGCGTGGCCTCGATGTTGTCCGGCAATATCGGTCGATCATGGATCGTTTTGTGCCGGGTGATGTTCGCGCCTGCGGAACCCAGGCCCTGAGAGTAGCCACAAACAGCGCAGAATTTCTGCGGCCGGCTTCAGAGATTCTGGGTGTTGAAATAGAGGTCATCAGTGGTGAACAGGAGGCCCGTTTAAGTCTGGCCGGGGTTTTGTCGTCTTTCCGGAACCGGTTTGGCTCGTTTTTGGTTGCTGATGTGGGTGGCGGCAGTACGGAAATCATCTTTTCCGGTGACGACCGGCTCCAGATCAACAGTCTTCCCCTCGGCGCGGTGAGCTTGACCGAATCTTTGTTACGCCAAGACCCTCCTGGTCCCGGAGATATCAGGGAGGTTCGCCGACTCATTCGCGAAATCCTGTTGCCTGTGCTCTCGCGAGATGGGCAGATTTCCCGGCTGGTCGGTTCAGGTGGCACGGCCACGGCTCTGGCGGCTCTGTCCCTTGAGTTGCCTGAGTATGACGCGGAAAGAATTCAGGGATTTGAGTTGAAGAAAAAAGAACTGGATCGCCTGCAGACCCTGCTGGGCCATCTTTCCGGCGACCAGCGCAATGATCTTCCGGGCCTTGATCACGGCCGGGGTGAGATCATTGTTGCCGGCGCCTTGATTTACAATGAATTGCTGGATATTTTACACGCGGATCAGATATGGATCAGCGATGGAGGTCTTCTGGAAGGAATTGTGCTGAGTCTTCTTCCTGATACTCAATTGATGAACCTCTAAAAAGTCATTTTTCACCACAGAGCGGATGGAGGAAAAGAGAAATCTTTTTTATTACAATATGTTACCTCTGGTCACTCTGCGGTTTTAATCATTTTTACGAAATCATTCAAATTGGTAGAGCAAAAAACCACGATCATTTCGTTTACAGGCTGGATCATTTTGCTGTAATTGACTAGTATTATTTTTTTGCGGTGAAAAACAGCAGAATTTGAATAACAAGGAGGCCTCAATGTTATCTGACAAGATACAACACGCCTATACTTTTGATGATCTTCTTCTGGTGCCGGCTGCGTCCTCTGTCCTGCCCAATGAGGTTAATTTAAGTACGCGTATAACCCAATCCATTACCCTGAATATTCCCCTGGTCAGCGCGGCCATGGATACCGTTACCGAACATCGAACCGCCATTGCCATGGCCCGGGAAGGCGGCATCGGTATCATCCATAAAAATATGGATGTCGAAGAGCAGGTTCGCCAGGTACAAAGGGTAAAAAAATCAGAGTCCGGCATGATCGTTGACCCGGTTACCGTGGAAGAAGATCAGACCGTGGGCGAAGTCAAGCATATCATGCGGAATTATCGGATCTCCGGGGTGCCGGTTCTCCGGGGCTCCAAGCTGGTTGGCATTGTGACCAACCGGGATCTGCGCTTTGTTTCCGATCTTGATTTGCGGGTCAATGAGGTGATGACCAGCAAGAATCTGGTAACGGCAAAAGCCGGGATCACCCTGGAACAGTCCAAGGCCCTGCTGCATGAATACCGGATAGAGAAACTCCTGGTAGTGAATGACAACGGTGACCTGCAGGGCCTGATCACCTTCAAGGATCTGGAAAAGATCAAAAAATACCCCTATGCGGCCAAGGACTCCCTGGGCCGTCTTCGGGTTGGTGCTGCCATTGGTGTAGGCACTGATCTGGCCCATGTTGAATTCCTGATGAATGCCGGAGTGGATATCCTTGGCCTTGATTCGGCTCACGGCCACTCAAAGAATGTCCTGAATACTCTGCGGAAAGTAAAGGACGCCTTTCCTGATTTACAGGTGATTGCCGGCAATGTGGCCACGGCGGAAGGGGCCGAGGATCTGATTAAAGCCGGCGCTGACTGTGTCAAGGTGGGGGTGGGGCCTGGCTCAATCTGCACGACCCGCATTGTGGCCGGGGTCGGTGTTCCGCAGATGACAGCTATCCACGATTGTGCCGTGGCTGCGGCGAAATATGATATTCCGGTGCTGGCCGACGGCGGCATCAAGCATTCCGGCGATATTTCCAAGGCTATCGGCATTGGCGCCCATGCCTTGATGATTGGCGGTCTTTTTGCCGGTACGGATGAGACTCCGGGTGAGACCTTTCTTTACCAGGGCCGGAGCTACAAGGGTTATCGGGGCATGGGTTCTCTCGGCGCCATGAAAAAGGGAAGCAGCGATCGTTATTTCCAGGAGGACATTGACAGCGCGGCAAAGCTTGTACCTGAGGGAATCGAGGGTAAAGTCCCTTACCGAGGTCCCTTGTCGGCCATCGTCTATCAGCTGATGGGCGGTCTGCGTTCCGGTATGGGTTATCTGGGCGCGAAAAATATTGAGGCGTTGCGGAGCAATGCCAAGTTTGTCCGAATCAGTCCGGCGGGTCTTAAGGAAAGCCATGTTCACGATGTCATTATTACTAAGGAAGCGCCGAATTACCGACTTGGCTAGAATGGGAAATAAAAAATAAAATGAATATCCAACACGAAAAAATTCTTATCCTTGATTTTGGTTCCCAGACCACCCAGTTGATCGCCCGGCGTATTCGGGAACAGAAGGTCTACTGTGAGATCCATCCTTACACCCTGAGTCTTGACAGGATCAGGGAGTTGGCGCCAATGGGCATTGTCATGTCCGGCGGGCCGGCCAGTGTCTGTGATGATGATGCGCCTGTCAGCGATCCAGGACTGTACCAACTGGGCGTACCTGTCTTGGGAATCTGTTACGGAGCTCAACTCATGACCCAGCAACTCGGCGGCCGGGTGGAGCAGGCAAAAAAACGTGAATTCGGCAAGGCGGATCTTGAGATTCTTTTCCGAGGCGGTCTTTTTGCCGGTCTGGAAACCGGCGCCCGTCGTTACCAGGTCTGGATGAGTCATGGTGATCGCATTGAAGAGTGCCCGGCCGATTTTGAGGCCTCATCCCAGAGTGACCATTCACCTTTTGCCGCCATCCGCCATAAGAAAGAGCCCTTTGTCGGTGTCCAGTTTCATCCGGAAGTGGCCCACACCCTCATTGGTACGGATGTACTGCGCAACTTTATTTTCGGGATGTGCAACTGTAAGCCCAACTGGACCATGCATTCCTTTGTCTCGACCACGGTTCTGGCCATCCGGAAGATGGTTGGCGAGGATAAGGTGATCTGCGCCCTGTCCGGCGGAGTTGATTCGTCTGTGACTGCGGCCCTGGTGCATCGGGCCATCGGTGATCAGCTCACCTGCATCTATGTCAATAACGGTCTGATGCGTACCGGTGAGACCGAGAGTATCCTCCAGTTCTTCCGGGAAAAAACGCGTCTCAAGGTCATTGATGTCGACGCCTCGGAGTATTTTTTGAAAGAACTGGAAGGAATCGTTGATCCCGAGGAAAAGAGAAAACGTATCGGCTACGGTTTTATCAATATTTTTGAACAGGAGGCCGCCAAGCTCGGCAACGTCAAATATCTGGCCCAGGGCACCCTGTATCCGGATGTCATTGAATCCGTGTCCTTCCGTGGCGCGGCGGTGATCAAGTCCCACCATAATGTGGGCGGTCTGCCCGAGGTCATGAAACTGGACCTGATTGAGCCCCTGCGGGATCTGTTCAAGGACGAGGTGCGGGAGCTGGGCCTGGAACTCGGCCTGCCGGAAGAAGCCATTTACCGCCAGCCCTTTCCCGGCCCCGGCCTGGGAATTCGGATCATGGGGGAAATTACCGCTGAAAGGCTTGATGTGCTGCGCAAGGCCGACGTGATTGTCCTGGAAGATATGAAGACCTCGGGCTATTACCGCAAGGTCTGGCAGTCTTTTGCAGTCCTGCTGCCCATTCAGACTGTGGGGGTCATGGGGGATGAGCGAACGTATGAAAATGTGATTGCCCTGCGCTGCGTGGACAGTGTGGATGCCATGACCGCCGACTGGTCAAAGCTGCCCTATGATCTTCTCGGTCGTATTTCAAACCGGATTATTAACGAAGTCCGGGGGGTTAATAGGGTTGTTTTTGATATCTCGTCTAAGCCGCCAAGCACCATTGAGTGGGAGTAGGAGTTTGCCCAAACTTTGCATAATGTCACCCTTATTGGTTACCTGGGAATAGGCAATGCTGAAAACCGGAATCTATGTTGACGCTGAAAATATCCGCTTGTGCGGCGGTTACGGGATGCGTTATGACGTGCTTGTCGATCTGGCTAATAGCGGCAATTCAATCATGCTGCGGGCCAACTCATATTTGGCCGAGGACCGAGAGCGGACTGAGAGTGATCCGGATTACCGTCAGAAACTGTATAATTACCATAATATCCTGCGGAAATGCGGTTTCAAGATCATTAAGAAATACGTTAAACGTTTTACCGACGAAGACGGTATAGTGACCACCAAGGCCAATGCGGATATGGATCTGGCCATTGATGCCATTCTCCAGTCCCGCAACCTGGACCGGATCATTTTGTTAACCGGCGACGGTGATTTTATCCGGTTGGTCACGGCCCTGCAGAACAAGGGCTGCCGGGTGGAGATCATCGGTTTTAACAATGTCAGCGGACGTCTGCGGGAAGCTGCCGATGTCTACATCTCTGGCTTTCTGGTGCCGGGCCTGCTGCCCATCACCGGTGAACGGGAAGGAGTTGAGTGGCTGCGGGGAAGTGTCATCAATTATAACACCGGCCGGGGTTTTGGTTTTATCCAGCATCACCGCTTGACCAGGGAAGGGATGAGCAATGAAACCGTCTTTTTTCACTGTTCTAAATCCACGGTGGAAAACGAGTCCCAAGTCTTTACCAATCCAATGAATATTTTTGAATTTCAAATCTCTCCAACACCAAAAGATCCAAACAGGCCCGAGGCAATGAATATCCGCCTGGTCAATGTTGATGATTTTTAGCCCCTAAGGGCGTGTTATTTCTTTACATGCCTTAGTACCCGCTCAAAAAATCTACTCGCTCCAACCCTTTGGAGAATTTGTTTTTCCCGGCCTTAACTATTAAATCTGAAGTTTCCCGGTTATGTTTTAGTGACAACATTGCCCGCATGATGTATCTTGTTGAAATAACGTGAGTTTGTGTA
>JAGHCC010000445.1 GCA_021160685.1 Desulfobulbaceae bacterium
CCTTTAGTCGATCACCAACCATAGATTTGATCTTATCCGGACTTGAGGACGATTTTGCTATCTGAAATTGACAAACCAAGTCAATATCGTAGTCTGATTCCTTCTCCTCCTTTATAGGTCGCACCACGGTTCCCAGGCGGAATGATCCCTGAAGATAAATATCAGGTTTCTCATTACATTCTTCATATTCGCCATTTTTTAGCCAGGTCTTAACAGTAATATAACGTTGTATCGCTTTCTGATATTTGCTTGGGGAGATATCTAACTCCCTTGAAAGAGTTTCAAGAAGCTGGTGTATTGCAATATGATATCATTTGTCATGCAAGGCCTCTTTATTTATATAGTGGTTTGAATTCAGGTGATTCATGCCCAGCAAATTTCTCCTTAAATTGAGGCGAAAACTGGCGGCTCTCGTGAGCTGCCTTACCCAAAAGCTTTTCTTCAGATAATTTGTCCAATGCGAACACCCCATCAGGAACCTTTGGGTCCATCCTGACTATTCTATCTCTGCCAAGAAGGTGCAGAGCCTGGGTGAATGCCCCTATGCTTTGGCCACGCATAATGACATCAACCGCTTCAGTACCCCATTGGCAAAGCCCGCCCTGATCCAGTTTCTTGGGTCGTCCCTTCACTGCGTTTGTTGTTCCCAAACTCAACACGCGTATTGCGCCAAGTGGCACATCAAGCATGCTTACGGCCTCCACAACTCCCACCATGGTTGGATTGTTTACCCAGACGCCACCATCAACTAATCTGCTGTGGTCTATTTCTTTACATGCCGGGAAATAAGTGGGAGCAGCGCTTGTTGCCAAGGCCACCTTCCAGACCGGGACTTTATAGTCACGCCTCAAACGCTCGTGGTGGGGCGTTTTGAAAAGATAAACATCGTCTTCCCCAATGTTGTAAGAAGGAATTACAAGACGTTTTACACTATCAGCCAACCGCCTTTCCCCGAAACACTCTTTTAGAGCGTCTTTCAGGCTATCGCTGTCATACTTGCTATGAACAAAATGTTTGATTCCAAAAAGTCGGTTGCCAGCAAAAATCTCCGGTCCCTTGTCGACATAAAATCGCACAATCTCTCGAGGACGCATCCCCATGCCCAAAGCAAGAGCAATGATACCACCGGTAGAAGTGCCAACGATTAGATCAAAATGGTCTGCAATGTGTAAGTCGAGATCTTCTTCCAGTAAGGCGAGCACCGCAGCAGAGAAGAGGCCCTTTATGCCACCGCCATCTAGTGACAATATCTGGAATCTCTCAATCATTTCTCCCGCCTTTTGCCTTTCTCCGGAATCGCCTTCGCCGCTTTCTCAAGCTTTTTCACTTCCCGGTCAAAATCACTTTCATAAAGGCGGTCCTGCACAATGCGGAATTTTTCAAATTCACTTTCGGCGTGTTGTTTGGCAATCTCTGCAGAAATCTTTCCAGCGTCATCCAAAATATCGCGATGGCTTAGTTCCAAGAACATATCCAGCCGCTTGGCCCAGTCTTCCATGGTCATGGGAATTTTGCGACGGGCCATGTCTTCGGCAAGATCAAGAAATGAGTTGACGATTCGTCCCAGGGCTTCCAGCTCTTCTTTAGTCAGGTAGTTTTTAGCAATTGCCACATCGGTCTTGGGGATCTTTCCGGCCGGTGGCTTTTCCCAGGTCGTCAGGCCCATGTTGGGCTTCGAGGCATCTGCACGGCTTGCGATCAATTCGGCCGCTGTTTGACCGTGGATAGCATAATGCAGCTTGTTTTGTACTTTGGCGAAGAATTCTCTGGTTGTAGGCGCATCTTTGTTGTAGTCGACCGCTGTGGCATAAATATCCGTAATTTTTTGGTAAAACCGCCGTTCACTGAGCCGGATTTCCCGTATTTCTTCCAGCAGGCGCTCAAAATAATCCTTGCCAAGGAAGGCCCCGTTTTCCAGGCGTTTTTTGTCCAGTACATAACCCTTGATGGCGAACTCCCGCAACACCATGGTCGCCCACTGACGGAACTGGGTGGCGCGGCTGGAATTAACGCGGTAGCCGACAGATATTATGGCGTCAAGGTTGTAAAATTGCGTGAGATAACTTTTGCCGTCCGAGGCAGTATTCCGGAATTTCCGGATAACTGCCCCTTGCTGTAATTCGCCACTTGCAAAGATGTTCTTCAAATGCTCGCTAATTGTCCGTACATCAACACCAAACAGGCAAGCCATCACTTTCTGAGTTAACCATACGGTCTCATCCTCATAACGCACTTCAATGCTCTGTTCTCCTGCCTGCGCGGTGAAAATCAGGAATTCAGCTGTGCTGTTACGGATAAGCCGTTTTTCGTCGCTCATAATCCCAGCTCCTCAAGATAGTTGTTCAACTCCTGTTGTGTCTCTGCCAACTCTGTCTCTATCTTCTGAATCTCTTCTTGAACGGCATGAATATCGATATCCTCTTCTTCTTCAAAGGTGTCCACATACCGAGGTATATTCAGATTGAATTCAGCCTCTTGAATCTCTAAGAGCGTCGCTAGATGCGAGTACTTTTCGATTTCCTTGAATACCTGGAACGTCGAGACGATCTTTTCTATATCCTCATCCCGCAAGCGGTTCTGCTTTTTGCCGTCCTCGAACTCACGGCTTGCATCAATAAAGAGGA
>JAGHCC010000039.1 GCA_021160685.1 Desulfobulbaceae bacterium
ATTGCCATCAACATCCGCACAGACAAAACGGGCATAGACACCCATAAGCTTAATCTTCGCAGAAGTCTGCTTCTGCATCCCTTTTTGAGTAGGTTTTCTGAAATCACCGGCTTGCAAACCGGCCGACAAAGCCGGGGACCTTTGTGAACTGAACGTTTGCTCACGCAAAGCAAACGGAGCATTAAAACCAATATCAAGGGGGGGGGCCACACCAACGGCAAATGATTGCGCCAGATAGATAGTACCCGTTTCGTCAGTGAGCCGACCAACCACATTAGCTGCCACTGACTCCAGGCGAATAATCAGCGGCCTCATACCGGCCGGCAAGGGATTCCTCAGTTGGGCGTATTTTTTTTCCTGATACGGCAGTCGCTGTCGCTGGAGAACACTAATCAAATCATTGTAAGGAGGGTACTGGTGAGGTTGTCGGACATTACTGTATACATAAATCATGTTATAGGTAAACGGAAAAACCGACATACCGGACACTACAGGCAAATAATCAACCAGCACTATCCCTCTCACCTGCGAACCAACCCGGTTGACAACTTTGACGACAGCAGCGTCATCCTGGAGGGCCAAGGCCAGGCCGGGTCGTGATCTGGCTTTCACCACCAACAAGGTTCCAACCGCCACCGAAGGGTCCCCGGTCTGTAGAAAAACCGTATTGCCATCATGGCTGGTCACCACTGCCACCTGGTGCTGCGCTGCCCGCAACCGCAGGCTGGCCTCCCGCACCAGAGCAGACCACGGTGACCCGGCAGCATTCACTACCAGGACCAAAGACATTGAAATTATAAGCAATAATGCACAGACAGTCGTTATTTTTCTCATCATATCCTTATGCTCTTGTGGTAGCTAAAAAACAATATATCACCTATCATTGAGTAATCTACCTCATAACGTACCGTTCTGAATATTTCAAGTTAAAACCGTGATCAAAACATCAATTCAACATTATTGATGAAAAAATCTTTTAGAACAACAATAACATGATAATAATTTTAATAAAGTTATCTTGATCACCCACCGAGAGCCTCCTAGTCACCTAAAATTAAAAGCAATTATAGAAATATTAGAATTTTTTAAAAAAACTATTGACATTATGGTTCCGAGTGGTTTAGAAAGATTGGTGGTTGTAAAAGCAAATGCTGTTTTGATAGGAAGGCTAACGGTTTTGATTCTGGAAGGAGGTGATGGCAGCTTTTTTTAGCGCAAGTAGATTATAATTTTTTTGGCATGAAAATGAGAGGGAAACATTATCTTTTAAGGAGGAGAGGGAAACATTATCTTTTAAGGAGGAGAGGGAAATTATGAAGAAAATTTTATTATTGTCTGTGGTTTTACTGTTTGCGCTGAGCACCAGCGTCATGGCCATGGGAGAAGGCGCAGTCACCCCAAAGTCCAAGGATACCAATATCCAGATCGGTGGTAGCGCGCATGTTTATCCAACGTTTCATAACAATACCAATTTCGGTGATGAGAGTACAGCCCCGGGACAGGTGGAAGGACAGCTTACTGATGAAAGCGGAACCATTGGTGAATTTGCCACCCGGGCCGAGATTCGCCTGATGTTCTGGGCCAAGGGCGATAAATGGTCTTATTTTTCCATTCTGGAAAACGATGCCAACATGTCCCAGCCTACTGGCGACCGGGGCGGCAACTCGGTTAATTTCGGCATCGAGAAATTTGAAACCTCTTATAATTTCGGCTGGGCGACGATGATCTTCGGCTGGAACACCAAATGGCTGGATCTGATGGGCGCCGGTTTTGTCTATACCGACGATCACCCCTATATCGGCCTCAAAGGCAAAATCAACGATACGGTTTCCTGGGAAGCTTTGTATCTGTCTATCTATGAAAATGATGCCGATGCTCAAGGTGGCAATTTTAACGCCGGCCCCTTGAACAGTGAAAATCTGGATTGGCGCTGTTTTACCTTCAAACTTGATATTGATAGTGATTTTGGCGACGGCAATAAAATGCATTTCACCCCCTTTGCCGCTTTCAGTGACAACGGCGCCGCTGAAGCTGATGTTTTCTACGCTGGTTTAGTGGGCTATGGAAAACTGGGCATCGTCTCCCCCCGTTTCGAGATTGCCTTTGCCACCGGCGAGATGAATGATGCAACCGGCGTTGATCCCACCGAGGACAACAGTGATATTTTCTCCTTTGCGGCTAGTCTGGCTTTTGACTTCAATATCTGCAAGGCTTTCGTTCCCTTCATCGGCGGTTACTACATCCAGGGTGACGAAGACGCCTATGATGGCGATGTAGATGCCTGGAACGGCATCACCAACATCGGCCGTTACACCAAAACCTTCGGCAATGAAAATTCCTTCCTCTACCGCAGTCCCTTCTCCACCGGCGTGCCCATCTATGGTAACTTCGCCAGTATGCTGGGTAACGGCACTACCATGGGGCCAGGTCTGACAAAGGGCAACGGTTACGGTGAATTCCATAACTGGGGTTCCCAGTACAATCCCGGCCTGATCCAGATCGGTGGCGGAATCAAGGGGACTCTGGATGATGGCTATAGCTATAAGATCATGGCCTATTACATGATGTTTGAAGAAGAAGGGGCTCTGGAAGACGTTTATGGCAAAAATATCGATGACGAAATGGGCTATGCCTTAGATATTACTTTGACCAAAAAATTCGGTAAGCACTTCTCCTTGGGTAATGTTTTATCCATTTACGAGCCTGGAGATGCCTATGACGATATGTGGGGAGTTGATGAAACCGCTGTCGTTGATACCGTCGAAATCAAATGGATGTTCTAAACTTTTAAGAAAAAATGTTTTTTGTAAGCGGCATGGCCTCACCGGTCATGCCGCTTTTTCTTGACTGTAACCCCTTTTTACTCCCGGGCAAAATACAACGGCAGGAGATCTTTTATGAAAAAGTTATGCCCGCTGCTTATCATGCTGGGAATTCTCATGACCATCAACAGTACGGCCAGGGAGCCCCAACCCTTGGATCATTGGCGCTTAAATGAAAAACAGTTTCTCAATAATTACCGGACCCGAAACCTTGATGAACAGCAGATTGTTAAGCTGGCACTTGACTATCAACAAGCCTGCAATCTCTATGACCCTGCAGGCGTTTTTGCCACCTATGCACCGGGCGCCCTCATCAAAGCAGGGATAAACGATACCGGCTCCGCGCAGATGGTGCAGAAGGAAAAATATTTCCCTCTGCTGGTAGAAAAGCTGAGCAAGTGGAAATTGTATCATTTCACTTTACAACTATTGGCCCCGGAAGCAATCCATGTCAAAAAAGAAGAAGCAACCCTGCATGTCCCTTATCTGATCGTCAGTATTACCCAGGAGTATTGGGAGAAGGGAATCTTCATCTTTGGCTGCAGAAAAACAGGTAATCGATGGCTGATAAGCAATAGCACTGGAACAATCAAAGATCTGCATTACAATCCTTGACTGTCTATTCATAAAACCTTGGGATAGATGAAGGAGCACGCCATGACCGGCAAAACAAGCCGATTAGCGAATAAACCTGCACCCCGAAGATATCAGCTGCTCACCTTGTTGACGATGCTCTTGATCTGCCAGGCATGTACAACAACACCGGCAATCAGGGATGCGGTTCCTCAGCCTTCGGCCTATCAGCATGCCTATGAATCCTATGATCTTGAGTTCTACTGGACAACCCTCTACGGGCAGAATCGCATCAACATTATGGCTGAGGTGGTCAATAACTATTTTCTCGACTTTTATGATCTTATATTCTATGTCTCCAGCCGTAATAAGGATGGCCAAGAGCTGCAGACAACCAGTAAATATCTGACACTGCTCCATCCTGATGAAAGTGATGTTCTCATCTTCAGCCTGCCCATGTGCGGCGATGAGGCAAGTCTGATCTTTACCTATCGGTATCAAATAGCTTCATTCAAAAACGATAAGGAAGGCACCGACTATTTTATTCAGGAACTAAATGCACCACCATGGGAAAAGTTTACTGGTGAACTTCAACGTATGGTCAACGATTACCTGCAGATGAAGGAAATCAACCCCATCGTGACCATGTCTCTGGCTCTTTCAGCAACTGATCACGTGCGGACTATCATTACCCTCAACGGCGAAGGATCATGTGAGGCTCTGAACTTGAAAAGCGGAAATGAGTCTGGAACCTGTGTCTATACGGATTCCATGGAGAGGATTATAGCGCTGTCCCACAATTCCATGATCAAAAGTATCAGACTAAGGAAAGGAGACAAAAGAGAAGAAAAGTAACCAGGTAACAAATCACACCATCACAATGGTGCGCCCATCAATCGTGGGAACAACCACAGGTACCTGACAGATGAGAAGCACAGGTTGTAGTGGCCAGGGACCACCAATCGACCGGAACCGAGGAGGGGGATGCGGCTGTCAGGGTCATACCCCACGACTCATCAAGTTCGAGCGCCTGCAGGATCGCTTTGACATCCGGATCATAATCCGGTCGCAGCTGATAGAAAACCGAACAGGAACGGATATTCTGCTGCTCAGCTGAGCAATCCTGATCATTATGCAACAAAACCATCAGCGGTGAAACCCGGTGGAAAAAGGTAAAGGTTCTGACCAGCAAATCAAAAAGAGTAAAAGAATGATGCCAGCCCCTTTGAAGGATACCCGGACCCCGATC
>JAGHCC010000005.1 GCA_021160685.1 Desulfobulbaceae bacterium
CCCCTTAGAAAAAGGGGGATTTAGGGGGATTTTTCAGCCATAGTTAAATCCCCCCTGCCCCCCTTTTTCAGATAGCGAGCTTGTGAGACTTCGAAGGGGGGAGATTTAGAGCTTAAGTTAATGACATTAGGTGGCAACCTATAAACAAATCCCCCTCAATCCCCCTTTTAGAAAGGGGGAGGTTATCGGTATGCCATCATTTATTGAGAAATTACTAATCATGCAGTTAAATTTGTGACTTTTATGAGTTTTCCGTCCCCCCTGTTTGTTTCTCTGCCCCCCCCTTTGAAAAGGGGGGAACGGGGGGATTTTCAGGTAAATCCAACCAGGAAAGTCGAGTTATGAAATCTCGCAACCGCTCATTCCGGGAAATCCTTGTCCCTCTTCTGCTGGCGGTGACCATTGGCGCTCTGGCCGGTCTGGGCGCGGTTTTCTTTCGCTGGCTGATCTCCTGGGGAATGGATCTTCTCTGGCCCGCAGGTGAAAATTTTATCGACCGCCTCGACAATGCCTCCTGGTTCATGCGGCTGCTGATCCCGACAGCGGTGGGGCTCATCATCGGCCCCATTATCACCTTCTGGGCCCAGGAGGTGCGTGGTCCCGGCGTGCCTGAGGTCATGGAGGCCCTGGCCCTGCATGGCGGCCGCATCCGGCACCGGGTCACCCTGATCAAAACCTTTGTCACTGCTACGTTGATCTCAGCCGGCGCCTCAGTGGGCCGCGAGGGTCCTATTGTTCAGATCGGTGCCTCCATCGGCTCCTCTCTGGCCCAGCTTCTAAAAATCGGTCGCAACCATCACCGGATGGCGGTGGCCTGCGGGGCCGCGGCCGGAATTGCCGCCACCTTTCAGGCCCCCATGGCCGGGACCATGTTTGTCGCTGAAATCCTGCTCTTTGAGATTGAGACAACCTATCTCAGTCACATCGTTATAGCTGCCGTCACCGGCACCCTGGTCTCCAAAGCCTGCTGGCACGAAACAGCCGTCTTTCAAATTCCCCCTTTCGCCCTGGGTCACCCGGCCGAACTGCTCATTTATTTCGGCCTGGGAATTGCCTCGGGACTTGTTGCCCTGCTGCTCATGGGCGCAATTTTCGGTCTGCCCAGGTTCTTTGAGCGCTGCCGTATTCCCCTCTGGCTCACTCCGGCCCTGGGCGGCCTGGGAGTGGGTCTTGTCGGTCTGCTACGTCCCGAAGCCCTGGGAATCGGCTATGAAAGCATCAATAATGCCCTGACCGGCAATATCACTCTGACGCTGGCGGCCCTGCTGGTATTCGCCAAGCTGTTGACCACCGGCCTGTCCATCGGCAGCGGCATGAGCGGCGGCATCTTTGCGCCTTCTCTTTTTTTCGGCGCCATGATCGGTGCGGTCTTCGGCCAGGGAGCCGAATTCCTGTGGCCGGGCGCAGACCTGTCGACGGCCCATTACGCCCTGGTTGGAATGGGAGCCATGGTCAGTGCCACGACGCTTGCGCCCATCACTGCTATCCTGACAATTTTCGAGCTGACCTATAATTATGAGGTGATCTTGCCCCTGATGGTGGCCTGCATCCCCAGTCTGATGATTGTCCAGATTCTGCACGGCTATTCGGTATATGAGACAAAACTGCTGATGAAGGGAATCAATATTGTCCGCGGTCACGATGTTAACCTGCTGCGTGAAATGCAAATAAGCCAGCATATGGACCGTGAGTTTCAAACGATCAGAGAGGATACTTCGCTGCATGAAGTTGTCGAACTGATGGAAAAGAGCACCTTTCCCCATTTTGTTGTTGTTGACAGCAACGATTTTCTGGTTGGCGTTGTGACCCTGCGTGATCTGCGGGATTATTTTGCCCATCCGGAGAAATATGACTGTCAAACCCCCATTGCCTTGCTCATGCAAAAAGAGGTTATCACCGTCCGGGCCAACCACAACATGGAATCCGCCTTCCAGATCTTTGCGGAAAAATCCATCTCATTTCTGCCCGTTGTCCGGCCCGGCTCTACTCGCCGAGTCCTGGGCCTGTTGAAAAAAGCCGACCTGATATCAGCCTACAATGAGCATATCCTCAAGGAACGTATCATGCCTCCCCTGAACTGGGTCTGCTCCATGCCTCCAAAGGAAGCAAAGGTTCAGAGGAACAAAGGGACAGAGGGACAAAGGAAAAAGCAGTAGTAGCAGTAGGGTGGGCACTGCCCCTTTGTCCCTTTGCCCCTTTGAACCTCATCCCCAACCTAATGATGATAATATTTCATAGCCTTGGGAATAAGAGCGCGGATACTCCTGATGCGCTGCTGATCAGAGGGATGGGTGCTGAGAAATTCGGGGACAGCCCCCCCCTTTTTTTCCGCCGACATACGCTGCCAGAAATCAAGGGCAACATGGGGGTCATAACCGGCCATGGCCATAAAAATCAGACCGAGATGATCGGCTTCCTTCTCATGCAGCCGACTGTAGGGTAACGCGAAGCCATACTGGGTTGACACCCCGAAAGCTGTCATCCAAAGCTGCTGGGTGGCGACTGAATGCTCCCTGACTGCAGTGGAAAAGGCAACGCCTCCCATCTGTACCAAGAGGCTGTGGCTCATACGTTCGTTACCATGATTTGCCACGGCATGGGCTATTTCATGCCCCATCACCACAGCCAGCCCAGCCTCATCCCTGGTTATCGACAGAAGACCGCTGTAGACAACAACCTTGCCGCCGGGCATGCACCAGGCGTTTTTTTCCTCGCTGTCCACCAAATGGAATTCCCATTTATAGCCGTCCAGCCGATGCGCCATGTGCTGTTGACGGAAATACTCTTCAACCCCGTGCTGAATCCTGCGACCTACCCGAGTCACCATTTCACTGGATCTGCTGTTTGTACTGATGACATTCGAGTCAAGAAACTGGTTGTACTGCTGAAAACTCATGGGATAAATAGAGGAATCAGGAATCAGGTTCAACTGACTACGGCCGGTAATGGGGACCTGGGTACAGGAGATCAGCAGCAGGCTGACGATCAGAAAAAAAAACAGAATAAATTGTTTCTTTTCCATTTTCACATTCTTGTCAGCTGCCGATACTTGATGCGATGCGGTTGATCGGCCGCGCTTCCAAGCCGTTTCTTACGATCGGTCTCATATTCCGTGTAATTTCCGTCAAACCAGACCACACTGCTGTCTCCTTCAAAGGCAAGAATATGGGTGGCGATCCGATCCAGAAACCAGCGGTCATGGCTGATGACCACAACGCAGCCGCCAAAGTTTTCCAAGGCCTCTTCCAGGGCTCGCAGGGTATTGACATCAAGATCATTTGTCGGTTCGTCAAGCAGGAGAACATTCCCTCCTTCCTTGAGCATGCGGGCCAGGTGAACCCTGTTGCGCTGGCCGCCTGAAAGCAGACCCACCTTTTTCTGCTGCTCGGCTCCGGAAAAATTAAAACGGGCCACATAGGCCCTGGAATTCACCTCCCGGTTTCCCAGCTCAATGGTATCCCGACCGTCGGAAATCACCTCCCAGATACTCTTGTCAGGATCAAGAGTATCCCGGCTCTGATCCACACAAGCCAGCTTGACGGTCTCACCGATTCGGATAGTTCCTTCATCGGGTTTTTCCAGGCCGGTGATCATCTTAAACAAAGTTGTTTTGCCGGTGCCGTTGGGGCCGATCACGCCGACAATCCCCCCCGGCGGCAGGGAAAAAGTCATATCATCAATCAAAAGCCGGTCGCCAAACCCCTTGCGTATCTTATCCGCTTCAATCACCACCTTGCCCAGGCGTGGTCCTGGCGGGATATAGATCTCCAGCTCCCCGGCCCGCTTCTCTCCTTCCCCGCCCAACAACTGTTCATAGGCCTTAATCCTGGCCTTGGACTTAGCATGTCTAGCCTTGGGTGTCATTTTGATCCACTCCAGTTCCCGCTGCAAGGTTTTCTGCCTGCCTGACTCCTTCTTCTCTTCAACCTGCAGTCGTTTACGCTTCTGGTCAAGCCAGGAGGAATAATTGCCTTTCCAGGGAATGCCTCGTCCACGATCAAGCTCAAGAATCCAGCCCGCCACATTGTCGAGGAAATAGCGATCATGGGTAATGGCAATAACCGTTCCTTCATAGCGCTGAAGATGATGTTCGAGCCAGGCCACGGTTTCCGCATCAAGGTGGTTGGTGGGCTCATCAAGGAGGAGGATGTCCGGTTTTTTCAACAGCAGCCGGCAGAGGGCCACCCGACGTTTCTCGCCGCCGGAGAGGATATTGATTACCTCGTCGGCAGGGGGACAGCGCAGAGCATCCATGGCCATGTCAAGGCGGGCATCAAGATCCCAGCCATCGAGCGCATCCAGCTTCTCCTGAACCTCACCCTGACGGGCAATGAGATTATTCATCTCATCATCAGACATTGGCTCGGAGAATTTTTCATTAATTTGATTAAATTCCTCCAACAGATCAACCGTCTCCTGCACTCCTTCCTCGACGATCTGCCTGACGGTTTTATCACCATCAAGCAATGGTTCCTGCTCCAAAAGACCAACCGTCAGGCCAGGGGAAATTGAAGTTTCGCCGATAAAATCCTTGTCAGCCCCGGCCAGGATTCGCAGCAATGAACTTTTGCCCGAACCGTTCAGTCCCAGGACGCCGATTTTTGCGCCATAAAAATAGGAAAGATTGATGTCCTTTAAAACAGGCTTCTTATCATAAAATTTGCTTACTCCAATCATGGAGTAGATCACTTTCTTTTCTTCAACAGCCATAGGTTCATCCTGTAAATGTGTTAATCAAGGTAGTAAGCTTGAAGGCTGAAGACTGAATGAAAAGCCGACAAACTCCTCTTGAATTTGAGATAATTTTAACTCGAAAAGGCCAAAATTCCTACATTTATCAAAATCGATTAAAAAGATCTGTTCACTGGATTTTTGATTCCAAGTTGACAGGGCAGATCATCTTGCCTACATTTGATATAATCAAACAAAATAAAAAACCAGCTATCATGTATCTCGCCAAAAAAACAATTCACGGAAAAATTCATTACTCAATCAGGCAATCCTATGAGTACGGCGACTTTTTCCGCAGCCGTGTTCTTTTTGAACTGGGTCCTGATCCTGAAAATTATTTTGTCTATCCGGGAGGAAGCTCCTTTTACGTTACCGAACATCTGATCGAATCCCTGGAACCTTTTGTCAGTGGCGATGTGGGCGATAAACTTGAAAGGCTTCTCTGGCCATTTATCGATCCGGAAATCCGCATTAAACTCGAACCCTTTTACCGACGCCGACAGCAGTTTCAATCACCAAAAATCACTGGTGATGAACTTGCGTCCATTGAACGTCAGATTCACATATTTGACCGCAGGCGTCTCCATTATCTTCGTTACGGGGGCTTGGATCAGAGCCGAATATGGAAGATGCCGCCTAAAATATTCCGCGTTCTGCTGAACAAATCCAGGGATGAACGGGAACAGTATTTTATGGAACAGGAACGGTGCCTGGAACCCTCTGAATTCAAATTGTATATCTACGTTATTTTTGATCTGCAACGTCATTTCAGCGAACTTATTGCCCGGTCCATGCCCCAGGGACTGAAACAGGAGTTGGTCGATGAGCATTTTCTCGATGATCTTTGCCGGCTGGATCGGGACAATCTTTTCTGGGCTGGGATGGAGCCTGAAAACAAACTCCACGATTATCTGATCCGATATCTTATCCTGTTTTTTGATTTTGGTTATGGGGCAAGCACTTTCCTCGATGACTACATCAGACAGTTCATGAACAGTCACCGCAAATTCAGCTTCCCGGAATCAAAAAGCACAATCAGCATGGAGGATGCCGGCAATATCCTTAATGTTTCGGCAAAAGATTTGAACGGGATGTCGAAAAAAAAGTTAACACGTCTTTACCGGAAAAAAGCAAAGGATCTTCACCCGGATACCGGCGGTGACCATCAAACCTTCGTCGAGCTCAGCGAGGCTTATGAAAAACTGCTTATGAAGGTCAAAGGATAGATTCTTTTTTATCTCTCACAGAGGCTCAGAGATCGCAGAGTTTTTCTTTGTGACTTTGTGAGAAACTTAATTTAAAAAAAATGAAGAAAATCAAGGTCGCAATTATCGGCACGGGCAAGCATGGTTCCCGCTATGCCGGACATATCGTCCAAGACATGTCAGAGATGGAACTGACAGGCATCAGCAGGCGTTCCAGCGAAGGAAAAAAGCAGGCAAAGGAATGGAATACACGTTATTTCCCTGACTGGCAGGAAATGGTCTCCGATCCGGATGTTGATGCGGTAATCTCAGTAACACCACCATCCTTGAATCTCGAAATAGCTGAAAGATGCTGCGAAGCCGGAAAAAATCTCCTTATAGAAAAACCCCTGGCCATTAACAGCAAAAGTGCTGAAAAAATAATTCATCTATTTCAAAATTCGGGACTGTACCTGACAGTCGGCCACACCCTCCGGTACAACAGTGTCCTTCAGGCTTTAAAAAAATATCTTCCCATGACAGGAGATTTGTACGCTATAACCGCGAGCCAGCGACTCGAACCTTCCACGCTTGGCTGGCATGAAGACCCTGCACAGGCCGGAGGAGGAGTCGTTCTGCAGACAGCAGTACACCTTTTTGATGGGATTCGCTTTATAACCGGACATGAATTCGGCAAAATACGTGCTGCCACCTACCGGAACCACAATGCAATTCTCGAAGATCTCTTTACAGCCCAATTTGAAATGAACAATCATGTTGCCGGAATCATTGAAGCCAGCAAGGTCGGCAGGGGAAGATCAGCCCGCTATGAATTTATCGGCTCAAAGGGCCAGCTGCACGGAGATCATGTTCATGGCAGCCTGGAATTCATCAGCGGCACTAAAATTAAAAAAATAGAGATCGATCCTCCCGGAGCAACCATTGTCCCACTGCTTGTCGACTGGCTTAATTATCTTCGTAATGCAGGGGAGAATCCTATACCGGCGAAAGAAGGTCTTGCTGCTGTTCGAATCTGCGAGTCATGTTATCGATCCGTCCAGTCAGGCAACTGGGCAAAAATTGATTAGTGATTTTACAAAAAAAATTGACAAATACGGCACAGACATCGTTTAATTAAAGAATGTAAAGAAATCGTGTCACTCCTGTAACTTTAACTCCTCTACTTTCCGCTATAAAAAATCACAAAACCTGCATAAAGGACGATCAATGAAGGCTGAATTCATCAATCCATTCCTCACCTCCACAAAAAATGTTCTGGAGACCATGTGCCAGACAAAGGCCAAATACCAAAAACCTGAATTAAAAAAAGGAAATAAATCTTATGGTGAGGTAACCGGTCTCATCGGCATGGCTTCCGAAAAGGTCAGCGGCTGCATGGTGGTCAGTTTTACAAAAAACTGCATCCTCAATATCGTTGGCAATATGCTCATGGAACCACCAAAAGAAGAGATTGATGACGAGATCCTTGACGCTGTAGGGGAATTGACAAATATGATCTGTGGAGGAGCCAAGGCTCAGCTGGCAAAGTTAGATCATAAATTCGACTTGGCAACGCCGACCATGATCAAGGGAAAGGGAGTTGAAATTTCCTACTTTTCAGATGCGCCAACCATTGTAATTC
>JAGHCC010000304.1 GCA_021160685.1 Desulfobulbaceae bacterium
CCTCTTTGCAAATGGCAATGGACGTCATGCCCGGCTTATGGCAGACCTGCTTCTCGTACATATTCTCGATCGCCCCCGTTTTACCTGGGGGCGGGAAAACCTGGATCAAATTGGAGACTGTCGGCAACGCTATATTGCGGCATCACAAGCTGCCGATCAACGTGATTACGGACCCTTATTGGCATTCGTACGTTCATAAATTTATCATTTTTACAGTTCTTCCCCATCGAACTCTTTAATCTCCAGCTCTTTTCCTTCTGAAATCACCACCGTCACCTTCTTGGCGGCAGCCACCTCAATTACCGGCGTGGCCTGTTTGGCAAGATCAAGATAAAGTTCGTTCAAAGTCCTGGCTCCTTCGGACAGGCCGCCGCCGATGGAGGCCTTGACCAGATCACCACTGTCAATAATGGCAGTGGTGCCCAAGGCAGAGGTGGACTGGGTAAGGGATGAGGATTGGATGGCGTTTCCGGCTCCGCCAAAGAGCCCGGCCACTACAGCCCTGGCCGTGGCCGCGCCCATTTTGGAAACAACCCGGCCGGAAAGGCCAACCTTGCTGTCGGAATCAGTGACAAAACCTTTGATGGTGGTATCAATAACCGCCTGTCCTTTGCGGCCAATGCAGGACAAGGAAACTAGGCGTACATCAGCCCGTTCCTTATTAAGCCGTCCTACTGCTTCGGCAATAAAAAACAGCCACGCAGGTTGGCTTTTACGTCATTTGGCAGCACTGCCGGGGCCTGGATACGCAACAAGAGAGGTTCGGGGTTATTCTTGCCTTCCCCCGAAGTAGAAGCATCGAAACCGGTCAACAACATGGCCTCCATACAGGATGGCGGCAGATAGACTGTCCGCTTGTCTTTTTTTTTAGCCACCTGATCGTTGAGGTTGATAGCACCAGCCTCTTGGTTGGATAAAATCTCAATGTCGCCGATAATCTTTTCCTCCTTGGGCGGTGGGGGTGTTGAGTGCGGGGCACAGGAAACCGCTGTCCCGGGCCGGCATGGACAAGACTGGCAGATTTAGCGATCTGTTCGGCCGAAGGGTGTTGATCAGCGTCCAAATTTGCGAGTTTTCTTGGTGATTGAAGTTGCGATGGTTGAACTTCTTGCTTGATGTTCGCACATATGCTAACATGACAAATATGAAAAAAATTGATTTTTATCATTTCGAAAACGATTGCTGTCCAGTGGAAGAGTATCTGGATGCCCTTACCGACAAGCAGGTGGAAAAAGTTTTCTTCGTTTTGGAACTGATCGAAACCATGCCGATTGTTCCGACAAAGTTTTTCAAAAAACTTAAAGGTACCAACGGAATCTGGGAAGTACGTGTTCGGCTGGCCAACAATATTTTTCGACTGCTGGGATTTATAGACGGGAATGATCTTGTCATATTGAACCACGCTTTCACGAAAAAAAGCCAGAAAACGCCAAGAAAAGAAATTGGAATAGCCGAGCAGAGGAAGAAAGACTATTTTTTTAACAAGAGGTCATTATGAGCGATTTTCAAAGATATAAAACCAAGAGGATGGAACGAAATCCAGAATTTTGGAATGATCATGAAGAGCGATTCGAGACATTTAAGCTTGGGGTACTTTTGAAAGAGGCCAGAGTTCAAGCCGGAATGACACAGAAACAGGTGGCTGATCGACTTCAGACCACGAAATCGGTGATTTCCCGGATGGAAAATCATGCTACCGATATCCGCCTCTCCACCTTGGAAAAATTTGCCAAAGCTGTTGGACGACATATCCATGTTGCCTTACAGTAAATTGAGCTGACGGAAATTGAATGTTTGTGGACGGTTATTCCTGGCTTTTACGCCCTTTTTCTGGACAGTTTTTTTTGTAGATGGAGAAAGTACATCATTTTGCAGCATGGAAGAAGGTGACGATGTGACAAGAAAGGGTGTGGTGTTGGTAGGTTATTGATAATACTCGATTATTGTTGATATGCTGATTGCCCGATGAGGGGACATCGTAAAAGATGGTAGGTTGTCTCAGTGACCTGGGGCACCAATAAACACACACACTCAAATGTAATATTCCCAGCATGAAAACAATTAACCGCACCGTACTTTTTGTTACCCCAAAACAGCCATATGTTGACTGGGCCAACAGTTTTGATGATGGAGGTCCTCAGTTTTCTGCTGATAGAGACCGTGGGACAGCGATACTCATTCCAGACACATACGACGAGTATAATTATGAGAACTGGGTCAAAAAGAACTGGCGGGAGATATTTGAACAGGAGCTGGAAGCCTGGATGGTAGATACGGATTGCTGGCCGGAGAAATTAACCTATAAGATGTTCAAGCAGTGGTTTACTGTTCTGGTTGCAGACACGGTGATAGATTTAGGCAGAAAGCCTATCGAAATTGAAGAATTTTGACATGAAAAAAGGGACCAGCCATTTACTCGACTGATCCCTAAAATTGTGCCCAAATTGTGCCCGTCAGAGTCAAATTGTTTCAAATAAAACCAAACGAAACCAAAAATAGAAAATAAAAAAATATTTGTTATTTCATCTAGTTGGTTAATAATATTAGCCTTTTTCCATCCATTGTTAATTGGACTTAAAATCCCTCGGTCGTAAGGCTGTGCGAGTTCGATTCTCGCTCCGGGCACCACGTAAATAAAGGGTCAAATCCACTGTTAGCAAGGGGGTTGGCCTTTTCTTTTTATTCCCCTCGAAGTACCTTTCGTTTGAATATCATTTGCC
>JAGHCC010000376.1 GCA_021160685.1 Desulfobulbaceae bacterium
ACCGTTGTTGGAAAGACAGAACGAAGTATCATGAGGTTAAATATTTACAAGCATTAAAAAAATCAAATTCTCCTTTACGAGAGTATCTTTAACCTTGACGGAACAACTCAGAAGTCTTGGGGTGCACTGCCAAACATTTACAGGCCTAGTTTTTCGTAACTTTTTTATACAAGCCGAATATTTACGAATTCTGGTGAAAAAATGAAACAAAATTCGCTTGCTACAGCCCAAAAGCTCATGACTGAATTTGCCGAGAAGACAGGGCTTTCCCCGATCAATCGATCTCCGAAACGTTACTTGTGGACGGATGCCTTTGCGGTCTGTAATTTTCTCGAACTCTTTCGTCGGACGAAAGAGGAGAGAAACCGGAAACTTGCTTTACTGCTGGTGAATAAGGTGCACGCAGTCCTCGGTCGTCACCGAGAAGATGACCGTCGAACGGGCTGGATAAGCGGTCTTGATGAAGAAATCGGCAAACTGCATCCTACCAGTGGCGGCCTTAGAATTGGCAAGAGGCTCAATGAACGGCAACCATCGGATCGCTATGATGAACAGCTGGAATGGGACCGTGATGGCCAATATTACCACTACCTGACCAAATGGATGCATGCCCTTTCCCGTGTGAGTCGGGATACCGGAGATACGACCTATAACAGATGGGCAATAGAGCTGGCAAAAACAGCCCATAGCCGATTCACTTATTTTTCTCCGACTGACGGCAGAAAATATATGTACTGGAAAATGAGCATCGATCTCAAGCGGCCCTTGGTACCTTCCATGGGACAACACGATCCACTGGACGGCTTCATCACTTACAATGAGCTGCAGATTCATGCAGCAGGGAAGAAGTATGCGGACCTGCAGGCAGAAATCGAGGACATGGCCGGTATCTGCAAGGGACAGAATTGGGCAACCGATGATCCTTTGGGAATAGGAGGACTTCTAGCCGATGCCTACAAGCTGGCGCAAATGATGGACAGCGGATATTTGGAACAGGGTGATCTGCTGTTAGATCTGCTTAAATCCTCCTTAACAGGCCTGCAGTCCTTGGTGAAAAATGACTCCTTGAATCTGCCGGCAGAGTATCGGCTTGCATTTCGGGAATTAGGCCTGTGCATCGGCCTACATGGGATCGAGAGGCTGCAGGGCCTGCTGGAGAAAACATCGCGCTTGCGCACTACCGATCCCCAGTTGTCCCAATATCTCACTTTGTTAGTACAGTACATGCCCTTGACTGAGCTGATTGAAAGTTTCTGGCTTGAGCCGGCTCACCGGCGAACAGCATCTTGGACAGAACATGGTGATATCGACATGGTTATGCTGGCAACCTCTCTTCTGCCAGATGATTCCCTGCATTTGTAGGCCATTGTTTTTTCCTCTTCCAGGGTTGCCCTGTACGGGGTCTCGCATCATGCTTATATTATAGTATATAAAAGTAAGGTGCAACTACCCAGGACGCCTGTGAAAAGACTCAAATCAGACAGCAAGCAGGATCTTTATTTAATATATTTGGCATCGGAACATACATCTCATGAACAATAAACTCTATGACCTGCCCCAGTTGCGCCAAAGAGTCGGTGTATTCCGGGATCGAAAACATGCCGGACAGATACTTGCAGAGATGCTGCAGGAGTGGAAAGGAAGCAAGGCGGTGGTTCTTGCTGTTCCTTCCGGCGGGGTGCCGGTAGCCGTTGAGGTTGCCGGAGTCCTTGGTCTTTCTCTTGACGTAGCTGTCGTGAGCAAAATTTTACTGCCACGGAATACCGAAGCAGGTTTCGGCGCAGTAAGCTTTGATGGCACCGTATGGATCAACAAGGAGTTTGTTGATTATTTGGGATTGGATCAATCGGCAATAGAGCAACAGACACAGGCAGCACTGGAAAAAGTACAACGCAGGGTTAAACTATTTCGTGTTGATCGATCATGGCCTGATCTGAAAAATCAACCAGTTATCCTTGTGGATGACGGCATAGCTGCTGGATCCACCCTGCGTGTGGCCCTGATGGCCTTACACCATATCGGTGCCAGAAAGATAATAGTCGCCGTACCTACCGCTCATCAGGAATCCCTTGTCCATATAATGGATAGGGTCGATGCACTCTATTGTGCTAACATACGCGGCGGTCCCCAATTTTCCGTGGCAGCTGCCTATCAGTATTGGGACGATGTTGAGGAAACTGATGCCAGAAGGATGCTTACATCATTTCGGGATAGATAACGGCCTGATGCGTGTTAATAAGAATAAGTACAGTGCTTATTTTTTTGTGATTATCACTAATCTTCAGCCAAAGTTATGCTGACTTTTTTCATTTTTTAATTCATGCGTAAAGTTAACAGTTTGCAATTTACGGTTAACGGCTCAAGGATGATGTCTCTATCAGATTTGTCTTTCCGAACTGTCTGATACAATGGAACAACCTGGAACCCTGAACCTCACTTTCATCATATTTCATTAACCATGATCCTATAAAGAAGAGTATAATATCTTTGTAACAGTTCACCAGGGGCTAAATCCTTGGAGAAATTCCGCACTGTAAGAGTTTACCAGTGCCCCATATGTGTGCAGATAAGCGCAGACTTCGAGCAGGCCAGCGAACTATAGTAGTCCTGTGAGCCGGCCTGATCGTGCATAGATGGGGTGCTGGGTCGAGTAGACTGATTTCTCCATCATCAGCATAATCCTGGAGAGTTGGTTTTCATTGACGCCTCACCGCACGCGGCTACTACGTATCATTCACACTGAGATTTGCTGAATCAGTTGGCATGACGCCCCCTATACACCTATCAAGTTAGTATATGGTTTTCCTGATTACAGCCAGACATACTTGACAACGAAATTTCGGGTATTCTACTCCATTTCTAACCCGATATCATTCACTAGGGAATTTTAAGCATAAACCTGATAACATCACCTTTTAGATCGATCCATCGGCAATATTAACCGTTCCAGCAAGACAGCAAGTTGAGCTTCTTCCTGAGTCTTCTCAGCGACAAAGAGAGGATTGGGCTGGCCATAATTTGAGAGGTTAAAATCGACGAAGAAGTAGCCTTAAGTTTGAAAATCAATGAGATATTAGTAAATTCGATATGCCAATCTCAAACCTCTGAACGATTCAGTTGATCGGCAGGGAATGGCGCCACGAAGTGACGCTATTGAATGGTCCGGTCTAACTGGTGGTCGTTTATGTGACAAATATTGGCAAACATGCAATTCTCGCGAAATTTAACAGCACCTTAGGCTGCTGGCTTGTGCGCTTTTTTCTCTAGGCAGCTATCTCATCTTTGGAATAAGCCGAAACGGATAGTTCTCATCGTTGGTCACCGAGGGGATAGCCCACCAAAACCGCAGTGGGTGAACCATGTGAGGATGCTCTTCATAGAAGCCGCACTTCACCCCAACAGGAAGCTTGTCAAGTGGAAGTATAGTTTCTCCCCACTCTCCCGTAAATACTTGCGGCCGTCCATCCGCATACTTCAGACTCAAATCGACGACCACATTTCGTCTGTAATCCGCGTAAAGCTGCTTGTACGTAGGCTGTTTCTGCAGCAACTCTTCGGGAGAGATTTCTGGCCAGACCGTCACGGACATAGTGATCGTTTTTTCGTTCTTCGATATAACGGTGAAGCTCTCAATCTGGCTGAAGGATAGGGCAACCGTCTCGCCGGAGCTGGACTTACCGACAAGCTCATGAATGGGGATGTCGCCTTCACGAAACGGTGTAGGGACCAGCCCCACGCGTTGGAGCTCAAGCAAGTCGCCCTCCCGTTCCTCATCCACCAGCTTCGCAGGCACAGACAGGGTCTGATACGTTGCGGCTAGAGCTTTCGCCTTCTCGAGGTCCAGGACACTCTCAGGACCCTCTATTCTCCATGGTGTGGCAGGATAGCCCATTCCTCCTCCTACATCCGCAACTGCAAGCCGGACCACCGCGCAAAGCATGACTGATATGGCGACGATGTTAAGGGTGTCACTGAAATTTCGTGCTCTCATGTTCCACCTCCTGGAGCTGTTGCCGGAGCATAGTCAATACACGCTCGTAGGCTTGATTAACCTCTGCAAGGCTCACGTCCAGCTGCACAGCGATTTCATTCGCTGTCGGTTTCCGGGGAACCTTGTCATCTGAGCCCTGCGCACTCTCACGCAGAAGATTACCAACAATCGTCTCGAGTTTCTGCGCTGGAAGCAGCAGATTGTTCCACGCCTCTCGGATGGGCTCCCGAGAGCGTGTTGGGAAAAAAAATACGGTGGCTGCGAAAGTGGCGTTCTGCTGAACTCGCTGCGTCCGGAGAGCACGAAACGCCTCATGCCGGTCTTCCTGTCGTGCCTGAAGGAGAGCAGCCGAAGAGGTATCTATGATCTCTAAGCCGAGATTGTAAAGCTCCGCACTCAAGCCTTGAACGGCGATGAACTGCTTCAAGCTCTCGCGTATGCTACCAAGTTGTCGACCAAGGCTGTCGTAACGATTTTGCCGGTGCCAGTTGATTTTCTCCTGCGTGAACTGGAACGTCGGAACGAGCACACCGCTGATCACCGCTCCGATGACGAGGAGAGCCATCTTGCTGTCCAGCCACGCCCAGTGGCTTTTCTTCGTCGCCGCACTTTGGTCTTCAATATTGCAGAGCTGCTCCCGAACCTGCCGCTCGATCTCTAACCTGGCCGAGATTTCTTTCCGTATCTGTTCGTTGTCCATTATGGTGACTCTACCGTGCTTGCCTTCCTCAATCTCTAACGGAACAAGTTGTTCTATAGTTTTTTGTATCTACTCTAATCCGAATAAGTATTCAACGCATCTCTTGCGCTTTCAGTTTCTAACCGGATACCACTCTGTCATAAACGATAAACAGAAAAACTGGATATAATGGTGATTTTGTATTGTTAGTTTTTAAGGGGAGACTGGCCGGTGCATTCCAGCACGCTATGCCAGAACCGGCTGTTGAGATTAACTTTTTTACTTCGTTTGATGGCTGAAACAATGGGGACGTGGACATACTTGTCATTCCAGAGGCTTACCATCATGGAAGTCTTGCCGGCCATGGCTGCGTGAACGGCATTCTGGCCAAGGTTGGCGCAGTACAGGCTGTCTTCCACGTTTGCCGGTACACTGCGTATGATGTAGCTGGGATCTATGTAACGAACAAAGGAGGTCATTTCTATTTGTTCAAAATATTGGCGGAAGGTATCCCGCAAATAGGTGCCTATGTCTCCCAGTTTAATGTTGCCTGATATGTCCTGTTCCTTAGTGTCACCGATGACATACTTTTGACCAGCACCTTCTGCGACTACGACCACGGCATGATCACGGCTCCTCAGCCGTGCTTCCAGTGTTTTTAGTAGTCCTTTTTTCCCCTCCAGGTCAAAGTCGCTTTCCGGGATAAGGCAAAAATTAACCTCCGGCAAGGCATTGGTGGCAGCAGCTGCAATGAAGCCGGAATGCCGGCCCATGACCTTGACCAGGCCAATTCCGTTGGGACATCCAACGGCCTCGGTATGAGCGCACCTGATGGACTGACAGGCCATTTCCACGGCAGTGTCAAAACCAAAGGTTTTGGACACCAGATAAATGTCATTGTCTATGGTTTTGGGAACGGTGATGATGGATATTTTAAGGCCACGTTTCTCGACTTCATCGGTAATTTTTTTTCCGGCCCTGAATGTACCGTCTCCACCGATGAGGAACAGCATACTTACATTCAGACGGTCCAGGGAGTCCACTATCTCATCGATCGGCTGGGGTCCCCTTGAGGATGCCAGTATCGTACCTCCGGATTCGTGGATACGCTCAACGATTTTAGGTTCCATTTCCATGACCGGAAGGCCGTATTTCGGAATAAATCCCTGGAACCCGTAGCGAATGCCGATGATGGAGCGGACGCCATAGCCGTGATAAAGAGCCATCACAACTGCACGAATCACGTTGTTAATGCCAGGGCAAAGTCCGCCGCAGGTAACAATTGCCGCCCGTACCTTGGTTGGATCAAAGTAAATATTTTCCCTGGGTCCGGCAAGCTCAAAAGACAGCGGTTCCTTACCCTCTCTTATTCTCTTTTGCAATGAGGCGTGGGAGGCTCTGAAAAGCACCCGGTCCTGGTCGGATACAAAATGCCTGAAATTCTGCCTGAGAGGAGAGAGTATCCTAGGTTCATTGATGGTTTGTATGGTGGTTCCGATTTCTTCATCAGGGCCCATTTCATCAATTAAATCTATCTCGTTGGTACTGAAATTAAGTTGGCAGTTTTTGTTTTCCATGGTCGGATCTCCAATGTTATTATTTGCCGCCACTTGGTCTTCCAGAATCAATCTACACTAATACTCCTGTCAGGTGGAGTCCTTTTTTAGGCACATAATATGCTATCTCTATCAAAATAAAAGGGGCGGCAGTATGCACTGGACAGATGGAGCTGCAGACTACTTAATTTATTTTAATCTTTATTGTTTTCTGCTTCCTCATTCCAGATAGGATTATTCAAGTCATCTGGATGAAGTCGTTATCTTTCATCTTCATGTAAGTGCCAGTAGGATTTATCGATAGCGCATTCGCCATACTCTGGCTTTTTGTCATGCGCAAAGGGACACCACCAGTTTTCGACAATCTTCACCAGGTAAGTCAAGTAACGGAACAAGGCAACACTAAGTGGACAATAGAGTTTACAGTTGAATATCCAATAGAACCTAAGGGCACGCATATTGTACCATTTAGCCCCGGTCATGTAGATAATCTGATCATTATAACGATAACGGTGTGAAATCCATTTTGGTACAACGTCCCAATAAGATTTGATTTTCATCCCGCCCACATAAACAAGGTGAATTCGTACTAGCAACACACCCAGCACAACAAACGGCACGGTGGTGATAAGCGGTAAGAACTGAACCGCGGTTCAGTTCTTACTGATAATCTCTTTCTTCGTAATCGCGCCGCTTTTTTACGGATTCGTCAATTCCTTGACCTGCCGCACCAGCTCTTCATTCACCGGAACAGGAACGTTCAGTTTTCCGGCCTCTGCCGTCAACGCCCCGTTTATGGCCTCAATTTCCGTTTTTTTCCCCCGCCGAACATCCTGCAGCATGGATGAAATATTGGCGGCAGTATCACGGCAGACCTGCTGAGTCATGGCCACTGGGTCGGTCGGCAGTTCAATTCCCATGGCCTTGGCCACGGCCGCTCCTTCCCGGACAGCTGCAACCATTCTCGTGCGGGCCGGTTCTTTGAGCAGATCACCATTGGGACAGTTCAGGATAGCGGTGAGTGCATTAATTCCTACATTGACCAGCAGTTTGGCCCAGACATGGGAAAGGATGTTGGGGCTGATTTCTGTTTTGAAACTACATGAGTTGAGAAGATGTACCGCAGTATTTAATTTTTTCAGAGCGCGGTCGGATTGCGGTTTAAGAAAATTGATGCGGGTCAGGCCGCTGCCGCCATGGCGGACATGGCCTGGGGCCAGCAGAGTTGCACCCTGGGCTGTGACCCCGATAGCGACATGAAAAGGGAGGTCGTGGAGGACATCGAGGTGGCGGATGCCGTTTTGAAATGGGATGAGGAGAGTGTTTGCTTCCAGAAGCGGCTGGGCCAGGGCAAGGGCATCGGCCACGTCCGCTGATTTAACACAGAGCAGAACCAGATCAACAGGCCCGATGTCCCTGGCGTCTGCGGTTATCCGCATCGGACAGACAAGCTCCCGCCCGTTTTCATTGAGCAGGAGTTTGTTGTCAAGCCGGGCCGCCCGTTGGGCATTATGATCCAGCAGCCAGAGATCATGATCTGCTGCCCGGCTGATCCCGGCTGCAAAGAGAGAGCCCAGGGCGCCGGGACCGATGACTGCAATTTTCATAAGAAAGATTTATTCAACGACAGCTTCCTCGACAATGACCAGGTATTGGTAACCGGCGCCGAAATCTTTGTCTTTAGCAACAATCCCTTCAACTAAAACAGTGGACTGAGCTTCAGGTGCGGCAGCCGTGGTGACAACCAGATCGTGGGTGTTCTTCATGGGATTTCCAGAGCCGTCCTGGATGTGAAGCCAGTTTTTCCCCATGATGTTGTGGGAAATTTTGACAACCTTGCCCCGGATTTTGACCTTTTTACCATCAAGATCCGCGGCCTGGAGATAAATTTCTTCAACTGTCCGGCCGTTTTCTCCTTCAGCCTTTTCAATCTCAAGTTCGTGAAACGGAACAATGGCCCCGGCACTGCCTCCGCTCACCGCTTTTTCAACCTGCTCCATGGCCATCCGGCCGCCTTCGGATTTCATCGCACTGGCAAAACC
>JAGHCC010000073.1 GCA_021160685.1 Desulfobulbaceae bacterium
ATTTCTGCTGGTGCGACCCAATCCAGTCCGAAAAAACTCCGGACGGTCATTATAAACTGGCCCAGCTGGTTCGGGCCAACCGCGCCCTGGCCCATTATGCCAGGGCCTATGGCGTGCCCTGCATCTCCGGCAAAGATTCCATGAAAAACGATTACATGATGGGCGGCATCAAGATCTCCATCCCGCCCACCCTGCTTTTTTCAGTCATTGCCAAAATCGACGATGTCCGCCTGGCCGTGACTATGGATGCCAAACGGGCCGGTGATCTGGTGTATGTTCTCGGCACAACCTATGCCGAGCTCGGAGCCTCGGAATACGCGGTCCAGCATGGCGCCACCGGCAACAGCGTACCCCATGTCAGAGAAAACGAGAGTCTTCCCCGCTACCGGGCCCTGGAACAGGCCATGAAACAGGGGCTGGTTGCCTCCTGCCATGATTGTTCCGACGGCGGCCTGGGCGTGGCTTTGGCAGAAACCGCTTTTGCCGGTGGACTTGGCCTGGAATTTGATCTTCGTGAAATTCCGGCCCATGATATCGACCGAGAAGATGTTTTGCTCTTTTCCGAATCCCAGAGCCGTTTCGTGGTCACCGTTGCCCCGGACAAGGCTGGGGATTTTGAAAAAACCATGGCCGACACCGGCTGGGCTAAAATCGGCAAAATCACCGCCGAACCCGTCATGCGCGGCATTGGGTTTTCCGGTGAGACTGTCCTGTCCGAGCCTCTGGCCGAGTTGAAACAGGCTTGGCAGCAGACCTTGGATTTTTAGTTACCGTTCGGGGGGACAGATTTACGGGAATATCCGTCTTGTAAGCATTTATCAGTAACAACAACCTCTTTCCCCGAAACCCGTAACTCAGTCCAAATTCGGCTCCAACCTGGTGAGGACAACAGAAAAGTTTATGGCAACTCCATCTTGACGAATGACGTAATTCGTCATATTGTGTGAATATGATAAAAACTTTCAACTGTAAAGATACGGAAAAGTTTTTTAATGACTTGGACGTCAAAAGGTTTAGAGGCATTTCCAGGGCTGGGAGAATAAAACTTGAGGTTTTAAATGCTGCCGTTTCTTTAAACAGTTTGCGAGTTCCCCCAGGAAATAGACTTGAACAATTAAAAGGCAAGAGAAAAGGTCAACACAGCATCAGAATTAATGACCAATGGCGTATTTGTTTTGTATGGAAGGAAGAAAACGCCATTGAAGTAGAGATTGTTGATTATCACAAGGGGTAAAGGCATGGCAAAAAAATTATCTCCAATCACACCAGGCGATGTACTGTTAGAAGAATTCCTCAGGCCAATGGAAATTTCCCAGAATCAATTAGCAAAAAGTATTAATGTGCCGGCAAACCGGGTAAGTCAAATTATTCATGGAAAAAGAGAAATTACTGCTGACACTGCGCTGCGACTTGGCAAACATTTCGGGATAGAACCGGAATTCTGGCTTAATTTACAGATGCGGTACAATATGAAAATTGCTCGAAGTAAAGTAGGAAAGAAAATAGAGAAAGAAGTTAAGGTGCATTTTTCACAAAGCGAAGCACATAATCTGGCAACTGCATAATTGTAACCAATCAAGGATAACATCACCCAAAGTTTAAGCAAACTCCTCTCCGGCAAGCGAGCATAGATTTTTCCTGAGTGATCACCATGTAGTTGCACTACTGGCATACTCTGTCCTTGACTGATAAAAACTGTAAAAGATCACCAGCACCTCATCTTCGCCCATTTGGGCCTTCTCGAATAGCACTAGTATGCTTCGAAGTCCAGGTAGCGTAGACTCCGAAATGAACAAATCTAAGGCACTGGTGATCTTTTACACTTCGAGTTTTTCTAAGCTATGTAGCCCTTGGTGAACTATTACTAAAAACTATCTATACTCTTGACAACCCCCACCCGAAGAACCATATTAAAACCATTAAGGAACCAACCAAAAGGAGGGGTAACATGCCAAGCATAACTGTCAAAAATATTCCTGATCACGCGTACGAAATTCTTAAACAGCTGGCAACCACTCATCACAGGAGCATAAATAGTGAAATTATCTGTTTGATTGAAAAAGCAACAATAAGTAAACCTTTTCACCCAGAGCAACACCTTGCCCTGGCTAAACGCTCTCGAGAAAAAACAAAAAAATTCCTTCTTACCGAGAAGATTTTACAACAATCTAAAGAAGAAGGACGCCCATGATTGTTGTAAATACCAATATTATAAGCTATTTCTATCTAAACTCTGATTATTCATCTATTGCCGAACAAACATTTAAAAAGGACCCAGTGTGGTCCGCACCATTGTTGTGGAGAAGTGAATTTAGAAATGTCCTGACCTTCTATATCAAAAAAAATATAATTACGCTGACCGAGGCAATTGAAATATTTGAGTTCGCGGAAGAATTATTGAAAGAAAACGAATACGAAATAAATTATGCGCAAGTATTAAGTTTGTCGCACTCAAGTGGTTGCTCTGCATATGATTGTGAATTTGTTAATTTAGCGAAAGATCTTGATATTACGCTGGTAACCGAGGACAAGAAAATACTCAAAAACTTTCCCGAGTCAGCTATGTCAATGTATCAATTTCTCGAACCACACTGAAATCCCAATGAAAAATCTTTTTATTTCCGACATCACCGACGGCCAGCAGGTTAAGGATCTTTTCCTCATCAGAGAGGTAAGCCGGGCCGAAACAAGGGCCGGCAAACCCTACCTGACATTGAAGGTTATGGACAAAAGCGGCGAGCTTGCCGGCCGGGTCTGGGATGACGCGGACCGCTGGCTGGAACAATGCGCAGTGGGCCGGGTTGTGTCTCTGTCCGCCCAGGCCCAGTCCTATAAGAACATTCTCCAGCTTAAAATCAACTCCCTGCAGGCGGTACCCGAAGATGAGGTTGACATGGCTCTTTTTGTGCCGTCAACCTCCGAAGACATTGGGGAGATGACGAAAGAGCTCCTTAAATTTGCCCGCAGTGTCGACGATGAGTTCCTGCGGAAACTGCTGCTCAAATTGTTTCAGGACAAAAATTTTCTTCCCCTGTTTCAAAAGGCGCCGGCCGCGAAATTCATGCATCATGCTTATCTCGGCGGCCTGCTGGAACACACTCTGCATGTCACCAGGCTGGCCGACCAGGTGGCAGCACTCTATTCTTCGGTGGATCGCTCCCTGCTCCTGGCCGGGGCCATGCTCCACGATGTAGGCAAGGTGAAAGAGTTTTCTTTTGCCAGCCATCCCTTTGACTACTCGGACCAGGGGAGGCTGATGGGCCACATGGTTATCGGCGTTGAAATGGTCCAGGCCCGGATCAGTAAAATTAAAAATTTTCCGGCTGAAACCGGAGTCAGGCTCAAACATCTCATTCTCAGTCATCATGGCAGATATGAATTCGGCGCTCCATCACTGCCCATGCTTCACGAGGCCTTTATCCTGAATTTCATCGACGATATGGATGCCAAGATCAATTATATGGAAAGACTGAGCAGCCAGGTCAAAGAGGAAGGCTATCAGTGGAGCGAATACCAGCGGAACCTGGAGCGTTTCCTGTTTCTACGCGGCCACAAAGAACAGGAGGAAAGCCAACCGGAAACAAAAGCCAGAGAGGAGGTTTCCCGGCCACCCACTCTTTGGGATCTGTCGGCAAAAGCTGAATAGAGTGGTAACCTCTGCGGTTCATCTTGTTAAAATGCTCACATCCTTTCACTCCATCATAGGCCAGGAAAAGGCCAAAACATTGCTGCACCGGGGGATCGGCCAACGGATGGGACATGCCTATCTCTTTCGTGGCCCATCCGGAGTCGGCAAGAAAAGCATGGCTCGGGCCTTTGCCGCCTATGTGAACTGCCTGTCGCCCGTCAACGGAGATATCTGCGGTCAATGCCGCTCCTGCATCAAATACCGTTCCGGAAATCATCCTGATTTTCTCTTCATTGAACCTGCCGGGGCGCAAATCAAAATCGCCCAGATCCGCGAGCTGAAAAAAAAATTGGCCTTTCCGCCTTTTGAGGCCAAATACCGGACTATTTTAATTCCGGATATTCATGCCAACCTGAGCCGGGCCGAGGTTGCCAACAGTCTTCTCAAAACCCTTGAAGAAGCGCCGCCAAACACCGTGCTGATCCTGACCGGCGATGAGGCCGGCAATATCCTGCCGACCATTCTTTCCCGCTGTCAGATTATTCCTTTTTACGCGCTTTCCTATGAAAAGGTGGCTGAACTTCTGAAAAAAGATATGGACCCGGAGTCTGCCCGCACCCTGGCTGCGGTCGCCGAGGGCAGCCTGGGCCGGGCCCGAACTCTCCAGGAACAGGATCTCCTGACACTCCGACGCGACATCGTCGAAAATTTGATTGAAGTAAAGGCGGATCATCCCATGGCCGTGGAAACCGTTTTTAAACTGGCGGAAAAGGCGGTGAAGAACAAAGATAATCTGAATGAACTTCTTGACCTGCTGACGATCTGGCTGCGGGATCTGATCCTCTACAAAAAAGGATCCTCAAACCTGATCATCAGCCAGGATCTGGCGCCTCTCCTGCCATTGGCCCGTCAACGCTGGCCCCTGGAGACCCTCTTTCATCATTTACACCTCCTTGAGGAAGCCAGGAAACAGCTATTACGAAACTGTAATCGTTCCCTCGTTTTTGAAGTGCTTTTCTTTGGGCTTCTTTGATGGTATATTGAACAATTCATTTTTTTGACTGAAACTCGTTTTTAACTATTTGATTTTTTTAATATAAAGATTGGCACCATCTATGGCTTCAGACAGCAACGCCAAGACATCCTCGCAAACAGAGAACGGGCAGACAAGTCCTTCACCTCAGCAGCAGGACGTGAAGACGAAAAAGTATAAAATTCAGTTTCGCAGGTTTGAGCATGTTTACACGGCAAAATCCCTCATTTTAGACCTGAAGAAAGACGAAGTAGTCCTGACGCAAACAGACCATGGCCTGGAACCCTGCCGTATTCTGGGATTCGGTCCTCAATTTGAACTTCCGGCCGAAAAGAGTCCGGTGGGTAAAAACGATAAAGCCAAATCTTCCGGTCATAGAAAAACGGAAAAACGCAGGAAACCTTTCCGTGAATATCAGGTGGAGCGCAGGGTAAAACAGGAAGAAAGAGACAAGTATAAGCGGCTGATCGAGCGGGAACAGGAGGCCTTTCAGCTCTGCCTGACCCTGATTAACAAACACCGGCTGCACATGAAATTGATCCGAGTTGAACGTTTTTTTAACGGCAGTAAGATCATCTTTTATTTTACCGCTGACAAAAGAGTGGATTTCCGTGGTCTGGTCAAGGATCTGGTCCAGGAATTTCGCACCCGTGTTGAAATGCGTCAAATCGGCGTCCGTCATGAGACAAAAATGATTGGCGGACTTGGCTGCTGCGGGCGGGACCTCTGTTGCTCTGCCTATATCACGGATTTTGCTCCGGTCTCCATCAAGATGGCCAAGGAACAGGATTTGCCGTTGAATCCTGCCAAAATTTCCGGAATCTGCAACCGTCTTCTCTGCTGTCTGACCTATGAGTACCCGCTATATAAAGAAATGAAAAAAGGCATGCCCAAGCCGGGCCGGTCAATTACCCTTGACGGAAAAACCTTCAAGATCGTGCATAGAAATGTCCTCAGGGAGACGATCACTGTCATTGACCCGAAAGACCCGAAACAACCCATATTGCTGACCCGAACCGAATGGCAGGCCGCCCAGAACCGGCAGAAGCAGAAGAAGAAATCAACGTCACCCAGGGACGGCAAACAAAAACATCAATCTCGATCTGCAAAATCAAGAAAAAAATGACCTATATCACCACACCCATTTTCTACGTCAATGCCCAGCCCCATCTGGGTCATGCCTATTCAACCATTGTGGCGGACGCCTACTGCCGTTTCAAGCGGCTCAATGGCGATGATGTCCGCTTTCAGACCGGTACGGACGAGCATGGCGACAAGATTGTTCAGGCTGCAGATAACGCCGGAGTTTCCCCTAAAGAGTACGTTGACCGAATCAGCGGAATGTTCAGAGAGGCCTGGCCGCTTCTCGCCATTAAGCCGGACAACTTCATCCGCACCACCGACCAGAATCACATGGACACAGTGCAGGGTATTCTGCAAAAAGTCTACGACCAGGGTGACATCTATTTCAGCCAGTATACCGGCCTCTACTGCAAGGGCTGTGAACGCTTTCTGACCGAAAAGGAACTGGTGGACGGCAAATGTCCCGATCATCTCACCGTGCCTGACAAAATTTCCGAAGAGAATTATTTTTTCAGGATGAGTAAATATCAGGACTGGCTCATTGATCATATCAAAACAAATCCGGATTTCATCAGCCCGGAGCGCTATAAAAATGAAGTTCTTTCCTTCCTGAAAGAGCCCCTGGAGGATCTCTGCATCTCTCGGCCGACCTCTCGTTTAACCTGGGGCGTGCCCTTACCCTTCGACAAAAATTTTGTCACCTATGTCTGGTTTGATGCCCTGATCAATTATCTCACCGGCATCGGTTATCCTGATGGAGTTGACTTTAACAGGTACTGGCAGACAGCCGAACATATCATTGCCAAGGACATTCTTAAGCCCCACGCCATTTACTGGCCCACCATGCTGAAATCCATCGGTATTGAGCCCTATCGGAAACTGCATGTGCACGGTTACTGGAATATGGATGAGACAAAAATGTCGACAAGCATCGGCAACGTGGTTCGTCCCGCCGAACTGGATGAAAAATACGGAGTTGATACGGTGCGCTATTTTCTCCTACGGGAGATGTCGTTTGGCCTG
>JAGHCC010000317.1 GCA_021160685.1 Desulfobulbaceae bacterium
AAAACCCTGGCCATCTCGCCGGTGGAATTTCTGGTGCTGCCGCGTATGCTGGCTCTGACCCTGATGATGCCCTTTCTTACCCTCTATGCCGACCTGATGGGAATTCTGGGTGGCGCCATGATCGGTTGTACGGTCTATGGTATTAACCCGGTTGAGTTTTTTAACCGGGTCAAGGCGGCAGTGTCCCTGAACGATCTCTTCATCGGGTTGTTCATGGGGCTGGTTTTCGGCATTCTTGTTGCTCTGTCCGGATGCCTGCGTGGAATTCAGTGCGGCCGCAACGCCTCGGCCGTGGGTGATGCAGCCACCTCGGCGGTTGTCACCTCCCTTGTCGCCATTATCATTGCCACAGCTGTGATCATCATGATCTGTGCCGTGCTGGGTATTTGAAGGTAACCAATCACGGGGTGACATCATCTAGCGTTTGGGCAAACTCTTATCAGGTAAGCGTTCTCAGGTGCCGGAGATTGCTGCAAGCAGGGTGGCTGACTATAGCCCCTCTATGTCAAACGCCCTGATCGCAGCAAGATTCGGTGCCTGTGATCGTTTACATTTGAAGGAGCTCCAATTGTGACCATGCAATCCGCCGCACCGATCACCATCCGTGACCTGACCATGGCCTACGGCGATTTCGTGGTGATGCGTGATCTCAATTTTACCATTAATCCAGGAGATATTTTTATTATCATGGGAGGCAGTGGCTGCGGCAAGTCCACTCTGCTCAAACACATGATCGGTCTGCTGTCTCCGGCCCAGGGAAAGATCCTCTATAATGGGGTCAGTCTGTGGGACAGTAACCAAGAACAGATGGAGCAGATGATGCGGGGATTCGGGGTACTCTATCAGAGCGGGGCATTATGGAGCTCCATGACCCTTGCTGAAAATATTGCCCTGCCCCTGCAGCAATATACAAAACTGAGTAAGGCAAAAATACGGGCTCAGGTTGAGTTGAAACTGTCCCTGGTCGGTCTGGCGGGATTTGAGGAATTTTATCCTGCGGAAATAAGTGGGGGAATGTGCAAACGAGCAGGTCTGGCCCGGGCCATTGCCCTGGATCCAAAGGTTATTTTTTTTGATGAACCATCGGCTGGACTTGATCCGGTCAGTTCCCGGCGGCTGGACGATCTGATTCTTCAACTCAGGGACAGTCTGGGTGCCACGGTGGTGATTGTTACCCATGAGCTGGCCAGTATTTTCGCCATTGGCAACAACAGTGTATTTCTGGATACGGAAAGTCGCACCATGCTTGCCAGCGAAAATCCCCATACTCTGCTTGCCGAGAATAACGACCCGCGAATCCAGACATTCCTGCGAAGGGGTAAAATAAAGAGCAGCAAAGTGAGTCCTGCAGGCTCTAAGGAAGAAAACGCAAATGAGTAAAAAGGTAAGTACAACCGTTATTGGAGGATTCGTCATCAGTGCTATTGCGCTGTTGATAACAGCGGTTGTTCTTTTCGGCAGCGGTTCATTCTGGAAGCACACACAGCCGTATGTTCTCTATTTTGAAGGCTCTGTCAAAGGCCTGGGGGTTGGTTCTCCGGTGATGTTTCGCGGCGTGCAGATCGGAACGGTCAAGTCCATTATACTACAAAGCGATCGGGAGAGACTCGATATCCATATTCCGGTGACTGTTGAGATCAATGAAAACAAGTTCCAACATAAAAAGGGAGAGAAGAGCGATATCCAAGACCATTTTGATCTCTTGATCAAACGCGGTCTGCGTGCCCAGCTGGATCTGCAATCCATTGTCACAGGTCAACTGTTCATACAGCTTAATTTCCTGCCGGATACCCCTGTGAAACTCAGCGGCCTTGAAAACGAGTACCCTGAAATTCCAACGGTGAAATCTTCCCTGTTTGAGCTGACCAGTACGCTCAAAAATATACCTATTAAACAGATTTCTGACAATCTGCTGGAAATATCGGATCGTGTCAACGAGCTGTTGCATAACCCGAAAGTGGATCAAATCCTCGATAGCATCGATTCCGCTGCAGCCGGTGCTGATCGCCTGATTGCCAATGCAAATACACTTATGCACAAGACAGAGGAGAGTATTACCGAGGCAGCAGACAGCGCCACCAGAGTGCTGACGAAGATAGACCAGGAAGTTCAGCCGGTCTCCGATGGATTGATCAAGGCTCTGGACTCGGCGAAAAAAGCACTGGATCAGGCAGACACCACCCTTGGCACGGTGGATCATTTTGTCGACCATTCCGACACAAGGGTTAAGCTGAACCGTTTGCTTGATGAAATAACTTCAGCGGCTCGCTCGCTGGGGGAGCTGGCTGACTATCTTGAACGTCACCCAGAGGCCCTGCTCAGAGGAAAAAATGGAAGAGGAGACTGAAATTGAACATCGTGCTCAAAAAATCCACCGTGCTGTTGTTTTGCTTTTTTCTGGCTGGAATTACCGCATGTGGAAGTCGCAGCAAACCAGCGACATTCTACCTGCTGACATCACTGCCAGGGTCGGAAGCGATCGATGTCCAGGCTGGCACACCAATGAACCTGTCGGTTGGCCCGGTTCGTCTGCCCTCATACCTGGGACGGAAACAACTCCTTTTGCGATCCGGAAAAAATGAACTGATCATCAAAGAATACAGCCGCTGGGGAGAGCCGCTGCAGGAGAACTTCCAACGGGTTCTCATCGAAAATCTTTCCGTACTCCTGGCAACACCACACGTTTATGACTACGACAACCACGAAAACAACGAGCCCGATTTTCAACTGTTAATCGATGTAAGTCGTTTTGATATCACCGACGATGGACAGGCCACACTTACCGCTTTCTGGAGTATTAATGACAGCCAGGGCAACCAGTTGTTGCGCAATAAATCGACCCTGTACAGGGAAAGTCAATCGCTGGAGTCCGTCACTATAGTGCACACGTTGAATCAAATGGTAAGCGATTTCAGCACCGAACTCGCAAGGGCAATTCGCTCTCTGCAATGAACTGATCGCTGGTGAAAATTCTTTTTTCGCAACCAATTTCATCCACTGTATCTCCAAAACACTGTTTATGTCACTTCTCTCTATCATCCACGAACAACCGGCATTCTGCTCGGGCAATCATTGACAATTCGATCCACGACCTTGTAAAATAAAAACCCTGACAAAAAAAAGAACAATTTTTCCCCGTTGATCCGCTCACCACAGCTGAAAATAAGTGGTAATCACTTCCTGATTTGTTACACTAGGACGTAGTCAACTTAACCCTTATCATCATCTCCGCAAGAAGGATGAGTATGGAAAGACGATTGGAGCAGTTTCTCGGCAACAGCCCGCTATTGCAGAAGTTGAATTTGTCTCCGTCCGAGCGGGCCGAACTTATTCGGATCATTGATGAGGATTATTTTCAGGAATGCCTCAGTGAAGTGGTTCAGGAAGTTGAAGAGATCGTCAGTATAGATCCGGCTCTTCCCGTAGAAAAGATCCTTGATCAGGCCGCCGGAATCATTGTCAAGGCCATGGGCGCCGAGGCTGTCTCCATCCGGCTTCTTGATCCGACCTCGCTGCGCATGCTCTCATTGGGCTCTTCTGGACTTGATGATTATAAACGGCCGTCTTCCATCCCGACCAGGGACACGATTGCCGGAAAAGTCGTCCGGGAAAACCGCAGCATCCCAGTGTCCTGCATTTGCAACGATCCCAACTATAAAGATAAAAAAATTGTCGAAAAAAAAGGCTATCATTCCTTGTTGGCCGTTCCCCTCCACATTCCCAAGTTCTCGGCAACCAACAGCGACACCTTCGGCTCCATGCAGATTTACTATTCCGAGGACAACCGTCAATTCAGCAACGTGGAGATCATCTATGCCGAGCTGTTGTCCCGGAGAGTCAGTTTTGTGCTGGCCAATAAGAAAATTCTGGATTTGCAGGAGTTGAACCTGCGCAAGAAAACGATATCAGACAAGATTTTCATCAAACTCAGCAACCGGGAAGGAATCAAAATCAAAGATTTTTTCATTCTTATTATTCCCGAACTCGACAAATTTCTCCAGGTGCGAAGCTGTACCCTGTTCTCTGTTTCAGACGATTGCCGATATATACGCGTGGATGCGCCATATCCTATTGAATTGACCTATCACGAAATCGGCTACACTTTTACCGTATCCCATCATCCCTACTTCAACGTCGCCATCCACGGCGGCATTGAATATGGAGACAGTGCCTTTGAACGGATCGATCCTTCTTATCTGTTGATTAAAGACCCCCTGCACAGCTCGATGATCACCATGGGAATGCGCGATTTTGTCAAAGAAAATCAAATCCACTCCATTCTGCTGGTGCCACTCAAGGTTGAGAACAAAGTCCGGCATCTGTTGACCTTTTACGCCGCCGACCAGAAAAGATTCTTCACTGATGAGGAGATCGAACTGTTGATTTTTTTCGGCAAGGAGATTGTCAAGGCCTCAAAACTTGAATTTTTAAGCGATATGCTCCATGATCTGAAGAATCCCATTGTTGCCGTGGCCGGGCTGGCCAACAGAGCAAAAAAACTCCTGGAGAAGGATGAGCCGGAAAATATCAAAGCGAAACTGATATCTTATCTAAACGTTATTGCCAGTGAAACAGTTCGAGTCCAGGATCTGCTGACCATGAGCGGCGAGGGACATGAATATCTGGTTGATCTGTGCCATATCGCTATGCAGCGTTTTGACCTTAATGAAGCCGTCATCAGGGACTCCAGGCGGCCCGGCATTATTAGCTCGATGGAACCTTCGGAAGAACCCCTGCCTGTTTTTTGCCCTATTTTGGGACTTGAACGTATTATTGATAACCTTTTTAACAACGCCACCAAGGCTATTCCTAAAGAAGGCGGCAAACTGACAATGCGCTGCTTCCGCGATGGCGCCATGGCCTGTCTCCACATCGAAAACAGTGGTGAAATACCCGAAGATCAGATCGATCAGGTCAAACGCGGTGAAGTCAAGGGCCGCGGCCTTAACATTATTCAACGTTTTATCCTGGCCCAGCATGGTAAAATTGAAATCCATACTGAAAATGGTCACACTATTTTCACTGTAGGGTTGCCCCTTCACGAGCCGGCCAAATGATCAAAAAAATATCGAATACAGTTTGCCTGAGCAATTTCCATCAACTTTAAAAAATATAGAGATCACATCATGCCGACGATTCAAACCGTAACCATATTACCGAAGCTGCCCGAGCCTCTGACTCCACTTATGTCCATTGCCAGAAACCTCTGGTGGACCTGGACGCCTGCAGCCATTAACCTCTTTCAGGATATGGATCGAGATCTCTGGGACCGATGCGGTCACAATCCTGTTTTCCTGCTCGGCACCATTGAACAGCCGCGTCTTGAAGAACTGGAACGAAACGAGATCTTCCTGGCCAGAATGAAAGAAGTTCATACTGAACTTGAGCATTACCTCTCCTTTCAAACCTGGTACGACAGGACATTCACCCTGGAAACTAAAGGAATTATCGCCTATTTTTCAGCTGAATTCGGCTTACATGAGAGCGTGCCCATCTACTCAGGCGGTTTGGGATTGCTGGCCGGTGATCATATGAAATCGGCCAGCGATCTCGGCATTCCTTTGATTGGCGTCGGCCTGTTATACAAACATGGTTATTTCCAGCAATATCTGAATCCGGACGGATGGCAGCTGGAAAAAAGTCCAATGAATGACTTCACCAACCTGCCTCTGACCCTGGAAAGGGATGAGGCGGGCGCCCCCCTGATGGTGGCGGTGAACCTGCCGGGCAGGGAGGTCAAAATCCGTATCTGGTCGCTCCAGGTCGGCCGTGTTCCCATCTATCTTCTTGATACCGATGTTCCATTTAACAGTCAACACGACCGGCAGATCACCTCGCATCTTTACGGCGGTGACCTGGAGGTTCGGCTGCAGCAGGAAATTGTTCTGGGAATAGGCGGAATTCGTGCTCTGGATGCCCTGAAAAAGATGCCCACTGTCTGTCATATCAATGAGGGCCATTCCGCTTTCATGGGGGTGGAACGTCTTCTTCATCTCATGGAAAACGACAAGTTGAATTACGACGAAGCGCTGGAAGCGGTGCGGACGACCTCGATTTTCACCACCCATACCCCGGTGCCGGCCGGCATTGATCGTTTTCCACCGCAAATGATCAGCGCCTATTTTGAATCCGAAGCCAACCGGCTTGGCCTCGGCATTGATGGATTCATGGGACTTGGCCGGATTAACCCGGACGACCGTTCAGAGACATTCTGCATGGCCGTTCTGGCCCTGAAAATGGCGGCTCAGACCAATGGCGTCAGTAAATTACACGGTGAGGTTTCCCGGAAAATGTGGGCTTCCGTCTGGCCGAGAATTCCCCAGGACGAGGTGCCGATCAGTCACATCACCAATGGTGTTCATACCCTGGGCTGGTTGTCAGGCGAGATGTCGCGTCTTTACGATCGCTATCTCGGCTCGGGCTGGATTGAAGAACCCACCAACCATGACATCTGGAAACGGATTGATCACATTCCGGATTTTGAAATCTGGCGCAGCCGGGAACGATTACGTGAGCAACTCATCTCCTTTGCCAGGGAACGGCTTAAAAAACAGTTAAAAGACAGAAACTCTCCGGCTCATAGACTGGAGGAGGCAGACGAGGTCCTTGATCCCGAGGTTCTGACCATCGGTTTTGCCCGCCGCTTTGCCACCTATAAACGGGCCACTCTCCTTTTCAGAGATTTGGAGCGCTTGACCCGTATTTTAACCAATCCGGACCGTCCGGTGCAGATCATTTTTGCCGGCAAGGCCCACCCTCAGGATCAGGAAGGCAAGGAATTGATTCATCGAATCATCCAGGTGGCCAGAAGGCCGGAGTTGCGCAAACATCTTGTTTTTATAGAAAATTACGATATCGAGGTGGCGCGCAACCTGGTGCAGGGCGTGGATGTCTGGCTGAACACACCCAGGCGACCCATGGAAGCCAGCGGCACAAGCGGCATGAAGGTGGTGGCTAACGGAGGCCTCAACCTGAGTGTCCTGGACGGCTGGTGG
>JAGHCC010000281.1 GCA_021160685.1 Desulfobulbaceae bacterium
ACCTTCATGATGTCTGATAGCAAGATCATCACTGCACGTGAAGCTGGTTTTCTTCTCTGCCATGACTGCCACAAGCTTATTGCTGACGAGGGAGAAAAAACTCCGGAGAGATGCCCGCGGTGCAATGCTGCCATTCATCTGCGCAAACCAAACAGCCTGACCAGGACCTGGGCTCTGGTTCTCACCTCGGCAGTTCTTGCTTTTCCCGCCAATATATTACCTATTATGAAGGTTGATTTTCTAGGAACAGCAGAATATTCCACCATCATGGACGGTATTATTTATTTTTTTTCTGAAGGTTCCTATGGCATTGGCATTATCATTCTCACTGCCAGCGTCCTGGTGCCCTGCTTTAAAATAATCGGTATCATTTTAATCCTGCTGTCGATTCATTATAAATGGAAAACATGGCTCAGGCACAAGACCTTGTTGTTTAGAGCTATTGAATTTATCGGCCGTTGGTCCATGCTTGATATTTTTGTTATTGCCCTTCTTCAGGTGTTGGTTCATTTCGGAAACTTAACCTCCATCGAGATAGCAATTGCAGCGACGTATTTTACCGGCGTCGTGTTATCAACCATGTTTGCCGCCATTACCTTTGATCCTCGTTTGCTCTGGGATGCATAAGATTTTTTTGGATAACCACGAAACACACAAAAAACACGAAAAGAAAGTACAAAAACTTTTGTTTGGTGAAGAGTGTTATGCCATTCAGGGTGCTGTGTTTGAAGTGTATCGTGAGATGGGTTGTGGGTTTTTCGAATCAGTATATCAAGAATGTTTAGAGAGAGAGTTCAGGCGTCAAAAAATTCCTTTTATAGCTCAGCAGATACTTGAGTTGTTTTATAAGGGTGACCGACTGGTCCAGGTGTACAAACCTGATTTTGTTTGTTATGAAAAAATAATTGTAGAGTTGAAAGCAGTCAAATCTATCGGCAGGGAGCATGAGGCCCAGGTGTTTAATTACCTGAAAGCTTCAAAGTTTCGTCTGGGGTTAATCGTCAATTTTGGCCATTACCCAAAAGCCACGGTAAAAAGAATTATTTTATAAATAACCACCGATAAGCAACCTTGCTTGACATCGAGACACACAAATTAAAGCTTTTTTTCGTGTTTTTTGTGTTTTTCGTGGTTCCATTATCTTTAAAGGACATCAAATGCAACAGCCTGTAGTAAAAAAGAAAAAAGGAATTTCCCCGATCTGGATACTTCCTGTCATAGCCCTCGTTATTGGTGGTTGGCTCCTTTTTAAGGGAATCCGTGATGCCGGGATTGACATTGTAGTCCATTTTGAGAGCGGTGAGGGAATTACCGTTGGTAAGACCCAGGTCATATATAAAGGGATTCCTGTCGGGATTGTCAGGGGCAAGGATATCAATCCTGATATGAAAAGTGTCGCCGTTCAAATTGAAGTAGATAAAAGAACAAAAGAAGGCCTTGTTGAGGATGCTAAATTCTGGATAGTCCGACCGGAAGTGTCAGCCGGTAGAATAAGTGATCTCGGCACCCTGCTGTCCGGAAGTTATATAGCTGTTCAAAGGGGTGTGTCTACGGTGCTAAGCAGGGAATTTACGGGTTTGGAAGAGGCTCCAGGTCTGCCGGAAAACGCACCTGGATTACACTTTAAATTGAAATCAGACGTATTGGGCTCCATTCAGCGCGGCACCAAGTTCTATTATAAGAATATTGTTGTGGGTGAGGTCCAGGGATATTCCCTTATAGGTGATGAGGGTGTTGAAATCGACGGCTACATTGAACCTGAATATGCACATCTGACAAAGACAGGGACCCGATTCTGGAACAGCAGTGGAATAACTATTAATGGCGGCCTGTCCGGCTTTAAAGTGAGAGTGGAAAGCGCAGCCTCTCTTATATATGGCGGCATCAGCCTGTATACTCCTGAGCAGAAGATGGACAGTCCCCAAGCTGGGAATGGTCATGTCTTCAATCTCTATAAAGATTATGATGCAGCGGAATTCGGTCTTAAAATGACGTTGCAGTTGCCTGCCGCCGTGGGTTTATCCGAGGGAAGCTCTAAGGTTATGTATCGTGGATTTGCGGCAGGTGTCGTTACTGATTTAACATTTAATACTGATGATCCGAAAAAGAGCGTTACGGCCCATATTCTTATAGATCCGGATGCCGAATGGATTCTGAGGGAGGAAACTCGGTTCTGGATCGTAGAGCCACAATTGTCAGTAAACCGGGTTCAAAATCTTGATACTCTTGTTAAAGGAACCCATATCACCTTTAGCCCCGGAAATGGTGAATTCCGTGATACTTTTGTAGTAGTAGAGCAGCCGCAAGAGGAAGAAATCCTGAGACCGGGGAAAAATTTTCTTCTTGTCTCAGAAAATTCGAAATCATTTTCAGTAGGGGCCCCTGTTGTTTACAGGAAAATGCAGGTTGGAGAAGTTGTAGCCTATGATTTGACGGCTGATGGTGAGCATGTAAAAGCGAAAATCTTTATTGATGAAAAGTATGCCGGACTTGTCAGGAAAGACTCTGTGTTCTGGAAGGATGGAGGCATAAAGATAGATGCCGGTCTCGATGGAATACGTGTGGAAACCGGCACAATGACCTCTTTGATTGCAGGAGGGGTGGCATTTGAAAATCCCGATTCAGCAAACAAGAAAAAAACAGTGGCAAAAGTAAATTCATCGTTCACCCTCTATGAGAGCCACCATGCTGCCACGGAAGCGACTCCGGCCCTGCATCCGAAAGGCCTGAACGTCCACCTCCGTGCGGAAAGTTCCAAGTCTTTTTCCCTAGGGTCGCCGATTTTATATAAACATATCGAGGTCGGTGAGGTCACAGGGGTCAGTTTGGCGGAAAATGCCAATGATATCATTCTGGACATCTTCATAGCTGAAAAATATGTTCACCTGCTGCACACAACAAGCAGATTTTATAATGTCAGCGGAGTTACTGTGGAGGGAGGGCTTTCCGGTCTTGAGGTAAAGATCGGGTCTGTGCAGTCTATTTTAAAAGGCGGGCTGACTTTTTTCACTCCTGTTGCGGGAGAACCTGCAGATGAAAAAACGATTTACATCTTACACGACGATTATCAGAGCGCCCTTGATAAAGATAAAACTGAAATCGTTCTTCACTTTACCAGGCCGGAAGGTTTGAAGGAAGGTGTTGACGTTAAATATCAGGGTGTCACCATTGGTTCTGTTACAGAAGTAAAGCACAGTCAGGATTTACAAGGAGTTGAGGTTAAGGTCTCTGTGGATAATGGCATGGAAAAATTGTTCTGTGGCGATAGCCGTGTCTGGCTTGTTACTGCCGAGCTTTCTCTTTCCGGCGTAAAGAATCTTGATACCTTGATCAAGGGCCCTTATATCGCAGTACTTCCTGGACAGGGGGCGCCTGTTCTGAAGCTTGCCGCCCTTGAAGAACCTCCTTCGATGATGGATGAAGGCAGAAGTGGTCTCAATATTGTTCTTGAGGCACCGACGCTTGGCTCGTTGAAGCCGAATTCCCCAGTCTATTACCGTCAGGTTCGTGTTGGCCTCGTAATGGGTTCTGTTCTTTCTCCTACGGCCCAGGAAGTCCATGTCTTTGTTAATATTGAAGAGCCTTATACGGCCCTCATCCATGAAAATACAGTTTTTTGGAATGCAAGCGGCATTAGCGTTGATGCCGGGATTTTTCGCGGGCTGCAGATTTATACGGAGTCAATGGAGTCAATCCTTGGCGGAGGAATTGCCCTTGCAACACCGGAGGGCGAAGAAATGGGAGTTCCTGCCGGGACAGGCCATCATTTCATTCTTCAGGATAAAATGGATGAAGACTGGCTTGACTGGAAACCTGAGATAAGGCTTGTTCAACAGTAACTAACGAGAAATACAAGAATAAATTTTTTGAATTTTTAACGGCTGGCCTCCAGATATTTTTTTAACACATCAAGGGCCTGATCAATATCCTGATCCGTATGACCGGTGGAAATTTGAAAACGGATCTCTTCATCTCCCTTGGGAACAATGGGATAATTCAAGCCAGTGACCAGGATATTGTTGTCAAAGAGAAAACGGACCAGATCGACTGTTTTTTCCGTGTCACGGATCATCAGCGGCACAATGGGATGTTCACTGGAAATGACCTCGTAGCCCAGTTTTTTCAGGCCGTCCTCAAACTTCTTTGTTTGTTGCCGCATAGAATCAAGCAGGCCGAGTCCTTGGGGACTGTCAACGATTGCCAGCGCCCTGGCGGCCGCTGCCGCCTCAGAGGGTGTGATGGGATTTGAATAGACATAAAAGGGCGCGGTCTCTCGCAGGAAGTCAATGACCGGCTGACTGGCTGTCACATAGCCACCGTTGACTCCCAGGGCCTTGCCAAGGGTCGCCACCAGGATATCCACCCTGGCGCCGGTATATTCTTCAGTTCCCCGGCCCGTGGCGCCAAAGGCGCCGACGCCGTGGGAATCATCAACAACCGAGATGATCCCCTCGGCAAATTCCGATTGAAAATTTTCGCAGAGCAGTACCAGCCTGTCCAGGGGAGCATAATCGCCCCGCATACTGAAGATCCCGTCGGTCACCACGATGACCCTCTTGAATTTCCCGCAATTCTCCCTCAGTTTTGTTTCCAGATCAACCATGTCCAGATGTCGGTAAATTTTTTTGGCACCGGGGCGGGAAAGGCGCAATGCGTTAATGATACAGTTGTGATTCAGTGCATCGCTGATCACCAGGGTTTCCTGGTCGATGAGGGGCGGCAGAATGCCCATAATCGTGGCATAGGCGGCGCTGAAGATCATGGCCGCTTCACGGTGGTGGAATTGGGCCAGTTTTTTTTCCAGTTCCACGTGGGGTTTCCAGGTGCCGCTGATAAAGCGCACCGCACCCGGACCGGTGCCAAAGGCGGCAACGGCCTGTTCCTCGGCCTCTATCATCTCTTTAGCGAAGGAGAGCCCCAGGTAGGAGTTGGAATTCATGCGTAAAAATTCTTTTTTTCCCTGATCGGCAAGATAAAAGCGGGGGCCCTTGCCATTTTCCCCCTCTTTGATACCGGTGAATACCGTTTCCTTGCCTTTGAGGGCGTTTCTGTCCCGGAGATCGGCCAGTTTTTGTAGCAGAGTTTGCTCAAGTTTCATCAGTGCCATAGAGGTCCTCCATTTTGCGGCTCAGTTTAGCAATCATGTCCCGGCTCATTGCCGGCAGATCGTATTGCGGCCGCCAGCCCCACTCCAGCCGGGCCGCGCTGTCATCCATTTTATTGGGCCATGAGTCGGCAATGGCCTGCCGGATCGGGTCCACCTTATAACTCATGGTGAAGTCCGGAATCATTTTTTTGATCTCGGCGGCCAGATTCTCTGGAGCAAAACTCATGGCCGTCACATTATAGGCATTCCTGTGGATGAGCTGATCCGGCTTGGCTTCCATTAATTCAATCGCCGCCCGGATCGCATCTTTCAAGTACATCATATCGAGAAAGGTTCCCCGGCGGAGAAAGCAGCAATACTTTCTGTCCCGCAGCGCCGCGTAAAATATTTCCACGGCATAATCCGTGGTGCCGCCGCCGGGCAGGGTTTCATGGGAGATCAGGCCGGGGAAACGCAGCCCCCTTGTGTCGACACCGAACCGGATGTGGTAATAGTCGCAGAGAAGTTCACCAGACAGTTTGGAGATGCCGTAGATTGTCCGGGGCCGCTGGATGGTTTCCTGGGGCGTATTGTCCGGCGGGGTTGAGGGGCCGAATGCTCCTATGGAGCTTGGAAAGAAGATGGCGCAGCCGTGCAGACGGCCGAGCTCCAGAACATTGTAGAGACCGTTCGTGTTCACGTCCCAGGCATGCTGGGGCCGGGCCTCGCCTGCGGCGGAAAGAATGGAGGCCAGGTGAAAAATGGTGTCAATCTGATATTTGCGGACGATTTTGTCCAGTGCCTGGAAGTTGCGGACATCAACAAACTCAAAAGGCCCCGCTGCCAGCATCGTAGAAGTTGGCCGGGTTTTGCGGCCGCTGGCAATGACGTTGTCATTGCCGTATCTGCGCTGCAGGGCCGGGGTCAGGTCAGAGCCGATCTGGCCCGTGGCGCCGGTAATTAAAATTTTTCGCATAGGTCATAGCTCCGCAGTGAAGGCTTTGGTCTTCAAGTTTCTTTGTCATTCTACAGGAGCTGAAGAGGATTCGCAATTGTTAGGGTATTGGATACAACTCTTGAAAGATACTCACATTTTAAGGTATAAACAAAGAATAGAAAAGAAAGGACGTTTATTTCATTTTTTGAGGAGATCCCCGAACAAGTCCCCCTTTAGAAAAGGGGGATTTAGGGGGATTTCTCAGCCAGGATTAATTCCCTTTGTGAAAGGGAGAGGTTGAGAACTTAAGCCAATGACATTGCAACAAACATGTGACGAGCCATGCAAGGAGTAACCCTAGGTCTGGCGGTTTTACTGGTTTCGGGTCTGCTGGTGGCCCAGGTCGGGAAAAAACTGAAACTTCCTTCCGTCACCGGCTATATTCTGGCCGGTCTGCTTCTGGGACCCAGCGGATTCAATTTTGTCTCCACGGCAACCATCGGTTCCAGACTGGATCATTTTACTCAGATTGCCCTGATGCTGATCGCCTTTGGTATCGGTGAGCATATTGAACTGTCCCGCCTGCGCACCACGGTCAAAAGCATAGGATTGATTGCAGTTTTACAAGCCCTCGGCGCCTTTGTCCTGGTTACCGGATCCATTTTTTTTGTTGCTGAAATGACCGGCTTTAATGGGGGAAGCTGGCACCTGAACGATTACTTTGCCCTGGCGATTCTTCTTGGCGCGGTCGGCGTGGCCACGGCGCCCGCAGCGCTTCTTCATGTCATTCGTGAACTCCGGGCGGCAGGACCGTTAACCTCTACATTAATGGCCGTTGTCGCCATTGATGACGGCCTGTGTATCATGATTTTCGGCCTTTCCCTCTCCATCGCCGCAAATGTTGCAGGGGCGGCGGGCGGGTCACTTGCCGGAGCCGTGCTCACGGGATTGAGCGAGATTTCCCTGTCAATAATGGCGGGAATTTTAACCGGCCTTCTGCTTGATTTTGTCCTGCCCCGTCTGAAAAAGCAGGAGGAAATGCTCACAGCCGGACTTGGCCTGTTGTTGCTCTGCGGAGAGATTTGTCGCCATTTTCATCTCTCGCCACTTTTGGCCGGCATGGCGGCCGGCTTTATCATTATCAACCGGGACACCAGGGATGTCCGGCTTTTCAGGGCGCTCAATGCCTTTGAGCCGCCGATTTATGTTCTTTTCTTCACTTTGGCCGGTACTCATCTTGAACTGTCGGCAGTGACCAGTGCGGGTTGGATCGGCCTGATCTATTTTTTGACCCGAATTCTCGGAAAAATAGGTGGCTCCTATCTTGGGGCAAAGATGAGCGGTGCATCACGCCTGGTGCAATTGTACCTGGGTCCGGCCCTGATTCCCCAGGCCGGCGTTGCCATCGGTCTTATTTTCCTGATCAGTGGGGATGCAAATCTCGCAGTCTATGCCGAAATCATCACCCCTGTCGTATTGACCACTGTTGTTCTCTCCGAATTGATCGGTCCCCTCTGTGTAAGATATGCTGTTGAAAAGGCGGGCGAAGTTCATGAATTTCGCCGGGTGGTCCCGGAATATGAAGGGAAAAATGAGAAAACCTGTGAGCTTTGGCATCAGGTTTCCCACGGCATCAGGGTTGTTCCCTGGACCTGGAAAAAGCTGATCCCCCCTCCCGGCACCAAAGGTGTTGTTGCCTTTGGCTCTTCAAACCCTTCCACGGTTCCTGGACTTGCCCGTATCGCCACTTTGCTGGCTTATCATTTCAAGGCCGTGCCCATGTCGGTGCGGATTTTGACTCCGGGTCAGCCTGATCCGGTGCTTTCCCCGTTAATGGACCTTTTTCGTCCCGAGCGTGATGAGGTGAGAAATCTAGGCTATAATCTGGAAACAGAGTTGATTCACTATGAAAATGTAGCCGAGGCGCTGGTTTCAGCGGTGGAATATAATGAAGCAAAGGCGGTCATTTTGGGATTTCCTGTTGAGGGAACCTTTCAGGGATTTCAGGAGATTCTTGAAACCGTGGCGCGTCATGTTGCCTGTCCGGTGC
>JAGHCC010000031.1 GCA_021160685.1 Desulfobulbaceae bacterium
CAACAGTACACTACAAAAGCAGATGGTTTCTCTATTAACCACGACATTAACCACGACTTCTTACTGCTGTCGATATCACCGGTCCTCGCTTTACCGTTTATTTGGTCACCCGAGTCAGTCTTTACAGCTTTTTTCTCAAGATAATTCTCCGGACATATTTCTGCACACACATTATTTTCGACTCTTGAGGCTAGCACATGTTCATGGTTGTAGAGTAGAATTGATGAGAGGGCTAATAAGATGAGGAAAGCGGCCTGATACATAAGCTTATTCATCCTTTGCTCGTGAAGTCTTTGAAGCCTTCTGTCATTCAGGCGGGTGAGTATCCTTACTATGTTCCGGGTCGAACGTTTATTTGATGCTGAGTCTTGAGAATCGGTGTTGTTAAGTTCTACTGCCGCCTCATGGATGAGTCCCCTGATTTCTTCAGTGTCTTGGACCCCAAGCCGAGCTGCTTCTCCTATACAAAAGTCCAGCTGAAAGGGTAATTTTTCAGGAGGAATAATCTCATCAGTCAACATTCGCGTGCGAATGAAAGTCATATCCCGCCAAAGCATGTTAAGGTGTCCCTCTCTTCTCGTGAGCCTTGCTTTATCCTTGATAAGGATTTTATAAAAGTACAGGATTTTTTTGAGCTTGTTTCCCTTATTGGTAGTTGTTTCTTCTATTTTTTTTATTTTGTTTTCGACAAATATGTCTACATCCTTCGGATCATGAGGAAGATAGCCTGGCTCATCTTTTATTAGCAGTCTTTCCACCTCCGTATTATACCGCATTTCCACGTCTCGCCAGAGAATCCAGTACTTTTCAGTGGCCTCTTGCTGGTGCACTTTTGAGACCGCTCCTGGAAAAAAGAAAAAACAAAAATTGAAAAAATAATCTATGATCTGCCTAAATTTTTTATTCGTCCAACTTTGTTCATTTTGATCTGTATTGGGATTGTTACTTGAGTCACTGTCGCTCATATCTTCCACCTTGTCAGTTTTGATGGATTTGTAAAAAGTCTTTTTTTCACCACAGAGAACACAGAGAGCGCAGAGAAATTCTTTTTATTACAATTAGTTGTCTCTGTGGACTCTGTGTTCTCTGTGGTAATTTTTTAGTTTTTACGAGACCATCAGTTTTGCTAAAGAGAAATTTCCAGACCCCAGCGGTTCATTTTTCCGACATCACGACCGGCATGATCAGACGCCTTCAATGTCCATATCCCTTTTCCCTCTTCACCGATGAAGCTTTGTAATGCGGTCAGGCTCTGCACATCATAGGTCTGAATGATATTGTCACGAGAACCGCCGCTTTGGTCATGCAGGATGACTGCCGTGCCCGAGGGGGAAATAAGTTCGAGTTGAAGATCGCCGATCCAGGTGTGGGTAATATCCACCCATACAGTGATGTCGCGCACCGTACCTGACTGGTCAATGTCGATGGTATCGGAAATCCCGGCGGGATTATTATCCGGGATGGCGAGGGACGGTTCTGACTCTTTGCGAATATGCTCGGCCGTCTTCACGGCAATTTCAAGATTCCAGCGACGAAGTTTGCCGATATCGCGTCTTGCATGGTCCGAGATACTCAGACGCCAATCCCCCTGCACAGCCTTGCCGGTCACTACCGTCAACTCAGGTATGGTGTGCACATCGTAGGTTTTCAAAATGTTATCCGCACTCGCGCCATGGCGGTCATGCAACACGATATCTGTGCCGTCCGGCGCGGTGAGCGTCACCCGCAGATCACCAATATAGGTGTGAGTGATATCGACTCCAACTTTGATGCTACTGATGACACCAGGTTGGCTGATTGTGATGTCACTGCCGATTCCCTGTCGTTTGTTATCGGGAATAGTGAGATTCGGAGAGTCTTCGGCTTGAATGACGACAGCAGACGGTAGTTCGCCGACATGGGCCAGATAAACAAGCGCAAAGTCCTGCGGACCTTGGGGAATGTTTGAAGCAACAACCTCCGCCAGCCAGGTGCCCGGGGCCGGATTGACGATATCGGCGACCTCGACATTGTTTTTCGTATCTAGATTGAGGAGGGTTCCTGCCGCTTGATTACCGACAAAACGTGTCCCGTCCGGAGCCGTAAGAATCAGGTTAAGGTTATTGACCAGGGCCGGTCCGGGATAATCACTGTATGTCATAACAACTCGTAAGGGAACATCACTCGATTTTACTTTAATCTCGGTACTGTATACTTCACCAGTTCTCAAGCCAGGCGCTACCTGCTGGAACTCGGCTTTTGCCGGCGCCGAGGGCGCCAGAATGGCGTCAAGATTCACACGTCCATAGCCCTGATCGTTATCATAGACATCACCGGCAGCCCCGTAACCAGGCAAGCGGTGAGCGCCGGTAATCATTACGGACTTGATCAATGCCGCCGATGGATTACTGATCTGTTGCTTTTTACGAAGATATTCACGAATCAGGGCTGCGCCGCCGGCGGTAAGCGGGGTCGCCATGCTGGTTCCGCCCATGTAGAAATAGCTGCGGCTGGGTGAAAAAGAGCTCCAGGCAGTGTTGTTTAAGGCAATCATGGAAGATCGTGTCGACAGAATAAAAGTTCCCGGCGCAATCACTTCGGGTTTGACCCGCCCATCTTGCGTCGGACCGCGACTGCTGAAGGCCACCACCTGTTCCGGATTATTGGCCATGGGATCATTGCGGTAGGGTGCTACGGGATAATCCTGCGGCCACCAGTTGCCATAGGTATTTGAATTAAATGTTGGACGTTCGTTTTCACAGGCGCCAACACAGATGCAGTTTTTTGCGGTGGCCGGCGAGGTAACGCTCATGGGATTGATGGCGCCGTCACCGTCGTTATCCGTGCCGTCATTGCCGGCAGCAACCACCACACAAAAGTCCTTATGCTCCCAGACAAAGCGGTCAAGTTGCTCACTCTGGTTGTCATAGACGCCGGGATCGCCGCCACCCCACGAGTTGGAGTGTATCCGGGCATTCTCGGCATAGGCATCGGCGAACAGTGTCCTTAAGTTATTCGGAATGCCGGTCAGTAGATAGCGGCCATATCGTTGCAAATCGGCAGGATTCTTCCATTGCATCTCCTGTTCCACCGCCTGAAAGGCCAGTTTCGCCTTGTGCGCCAAGCCGCGTATCGCTGTATTAACTCCGCTCAAGCCTATACTTGCGCTGCCATCGCCAAGTACCGATCCCGCCACATGGGTGCCGTGCCCGGAATCCAGGTCGGCGGGTCCATCATTGCCGCCAGGGTTATCGATGTACGGAGAAAGATCGGCAGTGACAGGGTAGCTTTTGATCCAGGAGACGCGGCCGGCAAAGTCTGAATGGATGTTCTGCGGATCGCCGGTATCCAGGCCGGTATCGCAGACCGCGATGACCTCCCCGGCCCCGCTTAGTCCCAAACCCGGGTCGCCGAGGGTTGAGCTGGTACCCATGATTCTTGCCGCCACATCGTTCGATGTCCGTTTCAAACTGCGCTCATGGATAAATCGCACCCCATGGACAGCTGACAGATCGCGGATGCGTTTTGCTCTCCCCTTGCCGGTCTTTGGGTCACGGATGACAATGATACTGGCCTCGGCCTCTTGTTCTAATATTTCAAAACCAATATCTTTGATGCCGGATTGGGCCGCTTTCATGTTCGATTTGTCAAAGAACTCAATCGTGTAAACTCCGGGAAGAACCCGGGTGCGCGGCAACTCAGATGTTACATCTCCCGCTTTACGGCCAATATTTGTTATTACTGATGAGGCAATGCGATCGTCATGCCGCAGGTGACCCACCCAACGCACAAACGGCAGAGCAGTAATCCTGGCCAGTGTTTTGTCGTCGCCGCGAACGATATAACTGAATCCTTCAAAGGGCGCGCGGGGCTCACCACCCATCTTTTTAACCTCAGCCAACCACGCCTCTTTGATCGGACCAATGAACTGGACAAGATGGTGATGGTGGCCGGGCGCAAGCCGTTTCACTCCTTTGTAATCCGGATGTGTGCGCAATTTGCCCTTGACGTCAACACGGGGTTTTGAGGTGTCAAGGGTGTGCTCGCCGACACGGATTGTATACAGCTCCGTGATGTCCTCGACCGGATAACGTCGGGCAATCTCCTCGAGCTGATCCTTGTCCACCTTGATCAACATAAATCCGTCGTAACGCTCGATGGTCTCGTAACTGTCGGCTAGTTGATCCTGATCGGATCCACTGCAAAATATTTTTATTATATGTTCCACAACGTTCCTCCTTGTGCTTGTCGCGCCCAATCACTGGCGCAGTGGGCGTTTCGTGTATGGCCTGAAAGTAGCGGCGCTTAAGTCAAGTTAGGCCCAAAATACTCAATCGCATATTGAGCCGGTTGTTTAAGTTTTTCAGGGTGACAAGTTTTTTGACGATGGCGAATGACAGCCACACCTCATTAGGACAAAAATGAGGCGCTGGTGAACGCTTACCGTTACTTTAAAGATCCGAAAGGAATTTTTTCGCCAGGTCAGCAATCTCATATGCCTTGTCGGAACCGTTGACACACCGCCGAGCCCGGACAAAATCGGTCTTGGTCTCATCAATATAATCCGTGATTTTTCGACCAGTAAATATTCCGGTCTTGAACCCATGGATCAGTACAAATAATGCCACCTTGGGCTGCATGGCGATGTCTGGATCACTGACCATATCAACACCAAGAATGCGGGAGTATTTTTCGTAGTTGTTCTTCCAGGTCAGTTGAACAAAGCCGCGACCGTAAAAGGGGTAATACCGAAGATTGTTCTTGCGCCAATTCTCGCTTACCCAATACGCTTCCCGTACAGGCTCAAATGTCTGATTGGTTTCCCATTGGGTGGTTGCCAGGACGTAGGCAATTTGTGGGTTAAGTCCGAGGCCCCTTGTCTGGCATTCCAACTTTATCGCCTCTATTGTGCCTTTTTTGCATGAAAAATCGTGAATTTTCCCCTCTCCGACGGTGTCAATTTTCCCTTGAAGTGTTTCGATGGATTCTTTTCCAATCAAAGCGGGGTTGCCAGGGAATTCGTCAGTCTTGAATTCGGACCAGGCATTACGAGTCTTTGGGCCAATTAATCCATCGATATCGCCGACCGGGTAACCGAGTAGGTTCAAGGCCCTTTGTAACTCTTTGAGTTGCTCATCAGTCAATTCGCTAGTGGGTATTGGCCCTGAGATGGAAAGCAGTTCTGCGAGTTTCATGAAATTTTTCCTCTCGAGATTTTGTTTGCGTATACTGGGCCTCAGTCAATCGTGTACAACCTGTAGGATCTATTCAAGGAATTTTGTCCTATACAGCTGGTCTTCAGGGTTGAAGCTAATTTGTCAGCAGAAGAGGACAGTCAAAGCCAGCCCTACTGTGTAACAAATCACAGGGCGACATCGTTTAAAGTTTGGAACAACTATAAGGGCACTCGAAGTCGGTCTATGCCCTGTTTTTAAGGGTGCTTATCTCCTGCAGGGCGCTGCAGATTTGTTAAACATGCGGCCAACAGCAGTGAAACGGCGATAGTGGGCCTCTGTTTGGATGCCCTGTTTAGGTGAAAATACGGTGCCGGTGCCTGTGATCGTTTCCCTTACTGGTTATTTAAGAAATCATAGAATTACTCCCCCCCCCTTATATCTCTTTACAATGCAAAAGAGGTGCCAGAGTGGCTCTGCCCCTCCGTATTTTTATAAAAACACTTTTGTTTCAATATGTTAGTAGGAAATTTTTTCGATCACGGCCAAGTGTTTTTACGCCTGAAAAGTCCTTTTCTCGTGCTCAATGTTACACTTTAATGTGACAGTCGATTTTTCTTCATTATGGTGTGTCAGTTGTAAAATATGACATGCGGCGACAAAGCTTGATACAAAAGGATGTCTGGTGGAAAAGTGGTTGCTTATTTTTGTTGAAAAAGAATTTTCGCTCTATTATTTTGTCACAGGGGAATGATACACATGTACGTTACAAAAAGAAGAGAGAATCCGATTTTTTTGCCGGTTTTCTGGAAGAGAAGGGGAGGATGAAAAACAAAAGCAGTGGGAAGAAAGTTTTTTCAGGAAGTTGTTTCTGGACGACTCCTTAGTGGGAAGGGAGAGAATCGATCATGGATTTCCATAATATCGGGAATGTGCTGGAGGAAAAGATCGACGAGTTCAGGATCGAAATGGCGCCCTTTCTCCTGAGAAAGTTCGGAAAAGGCATCATCAGCCGACCAGGCTTTTTTGTAGGGCCGTTCCGAGGTCAGGGCGTCAAAGACATCGCAGATGGCGGCAATTCTGCCGGAGAGAGGAATTTTATCGCCATGAAGTGAATTGGGGTAACCGCTGCCATCCCATTTCTCATGATGGGTTAAGGCAATGGTTTTCGCCATTTTCAGTAATTTTGAGTTGTTGCCGGAGAGCAGCTTTGCACCGATAATGGAGTGACTTTTCATCAACTCAAATTCTTTCGGCGTAAGGGGGCCTGATTTCTGCAGAATGTTTTCGGAAATGCCGATTTTTCCGACATCATGCATGGGAGCGGCGTGGAAGAGAAGGGTTCTTTGCAAGTCGTCCAGTCCGGCGGCCTTGCCGAGAATATTGCAGTAATGGCTCATCTTGGTCAGATGGATGCTGGCCTGGTTATCCCGTAACTCGGTGGCCTTGGTCAATCGGTAAACGATTTCAAGCTGGTTTTTCCAGATCTCTTTTTCCTGTTTTTCCAGAAGCTCTTCAAGATGTTCACGTTCCTTTCTAAGCTTGTCGCCTGCCTCTGCGGTTTGTTCCGCCTCTTTCATCTCTTTCGTGACACAGGTCAGGCCGCCCAGGGAGAGACAGATGTTGTCATCGGCAAAAAATTCAATGTTTGCCTGATCCTTAAGCCAGACAATTTCCCCGGTATGAAGAGAGATTTTATAGATGGCCTCTATGGAGCCGTTATATTTCGATTCCCGGCGCAATATTTGTCGTTTACAAGCCAGATTTTTTTGTTGAATTGATTTATGTCGGATTTTTCCTTCCTTATCCCGGCAGACATAGACGCTCCGATTAATGATACTGTCGGCAAGAACACGAGCCGTTTTATTTACCGGACAGCCAAGGAGCTTTGGCAGGCGTGAACCAACAAATTCATACCATATATTCTCATCGTCTTCCCGCCAGGCGGAAATATAAGGAATTGACGGATTGTTCGGGTTGTCCAGGGCGCGGAACTGGCTGAGACACTTCACCACTCTTTTTTTTAAATTCGGGCTGCAGGGCTCCCTTAAAATTGAGCCGCAATAGTCCGGGTCGATAAGCCAATCTGAATCTTGTGGATTGGACATGCTGTCACTCTTGTCAGGTGTTCAGGTTAAAGGTTGAAGGGAAAAAGTAGCAAGACCAAATGGGATAATTTGAACCTTTAGCCTTCATCCCGAACACAGTTTACAATTATTATATCAATCCGTCATGTCCAGAAGTCAAGGGAAAAGGGAATAACTTGTTCTGGTCATTTTCTTTTTTCTTGCTTTAAGTTATCTGTTTGGCTATCCTGTTAGATTTTTTGGCGATATCTCGCCTGTAAAATCAACAAAAGTGATTTATTATGCAACAGGACAAAATCAGGAACGTGGCAATTATTGCCCATGTTGATCATGGGAAAACAACTCTTGTGGATCAGCTGTTCAAACAGAGCGGCATGTTCCGGGAAAACCAGGATGTTGCCGAACGTCTGATGGACTCGATGGATCTTGAGCGTGAACGGGGAATTACGATTGCCTCGAAAAATGGCTCTTTTCTTCACAAAGATTACTGGATTAATATCATCGATACCCCTGGACATGCGGATTTCGGCGGCCAGGTGGAACGGGTTTTACGCATGGCAGATGGTTGCCTGCTGCTTGTTGATGCCCAGGAAGGTCCCATGCCCCAGACCTATTTTGTCCTAAAAAAGGCCTTGGCCATCTCCCTGCCCATCATTGTGGTGATCAACAAGATAGATAAGCCCGCCGCCCGCTGTGACTGGGCTGTTGACCAGGTTTTTGATCTTTTTGTCAAGCTCAACGCTCCGGATGAACTTCTTGATTTTCCCGTGGTTTATGCCTCGGCCAAGGAGGGATATGCCCTGTATGATCCCGAAGATTCCGGTTCTGACATGGAACCGGTTTCCGAGATGATCGTCAAGCATATTCCGCCGCCCGCCGGCGATATTGATGCCCCCTTGCAGATGCAGGTCAATACCATTGATTACTCACCCTATCTTGGCCGGTTGGGCATTGGCAAAGTGGTGAATGGCTATCTGCAGGTGAACCGGGACATTGCCGTGGCCCGGCGGGACGGTTCCGTGTCTCCCATCCGTATCTCCAAGATCTTTCGTTTCGAGGCGAACGGCCAGGTTCCCGTTAAGGAGGCTAAAGTCGGGGAGATCGTCGCGGTGGCCGGCATGGATGATGTTACTGTGGGCGTTACCCTCACCGATCCTAATGATCCCCGCCCCCTGCCTTTGATTGAGATTGATCCGCCCACCCTGTCCATGAATTTTATCCCCAACGATTCACCCTTTGCCGGGCAGGATGGGAAATATGTCACCTCCCGTCATCTCGAAGAACGTTTGCGCAAGGAGACCCTTGCCGATGTCGCCCTGGTGGTTGAACCGCTCACGGACAGTATCGGCTACAGGGTGTCGGGCCGGGGAGAACTGCATCTTTCCATTCTTATCGAGAAAATGCGGCGGGAAGGGTATGAGTTCCAGGTCACCCGGCCCCAGGTCATCATGAAGGAAGAAAATGGCCAACAGCTTGAGCCTTACGAAGAGTTGACCATTGATGTGGATGAACAGTACCAGGGCACGGTAATTGAGAAGATTGGCCGTCTCAAGGGCAGGATGGAGGAAATGCGCAGTGAAAACGGCATGGCCCGACTGGTCTTTACTATTCCCACCAGGGGGCTGTTGGGCTTTCGTGCGGATTTTATGACGGATACAAAAGGCATGGGCATAATGAACTACGTTTTTTCTGAATACGGCCCCTATGCCGGTGACATCGTTAACCGGGTCAACGGGGTGCTGATAGTGAAGGAAGCCTGCACAACTGTGGCCTATGCCCTGTTTAATCTGCAGAATCGGGGGAAATTGTTTCTGGGCCCTGGTGTCAAGGTGTATAGGGGCCAGATCATCGGCGAACACAGCCGTCCAAGTGATTTAGTGGTTAATCCGGCCAAGGGTAAGAAACTGACTAATATGCGCGCCTCCGGAACAGACGAGGCTGTCACCCTGACCCCCCATGCCAATATGACTCTGGAGGACTGTATTGCCTATATCAACGATGATGAACTGGTGGAAATCACGCCCAAGGTGATTCGGTTAAGGAAAAGGTAAAAAAGCTGAGGGCAAAGGGACAGAGGGACAGAGGGTGGATAATTTGAGGGAAATAGCTTGATTTTCTCCATAAGTGGGGGCAACATCCCTTTGTCCCTCTGCCCCTTTGAACCTTTGTCCCTTATAAGTTAAACCTCCAGCACGGTTTTTTCCCCGAACCGATCTCGTAATGCCCCATCAAATTCCGCCATCAGTTCGTTGATTTTGCGCTCAGCCTCATCCTCTCCCAGAGGAAAATCCCGGCCATTGATTTTTTTGATATTTGAGAAAAAATCGGCAATTTTCATCTGGCTCACCGGCATGGCCGGTAAAAAAGATTTTTCTTTGTTCTCTGTTTTGATCAGGTAACCGATTTTACTTAAGCTTGAAAGCGTTGCCTGAACCATCTTTTGCGGTAATCCCAGTTCCAGACTAATTACTTCAGATGTCAGTCTGTCTCTGTTTTCAAAGTGCCGGCAAGCGCTTTGCAAAACGAGAAAGGCAATTTTTTCCGATACGCCGAATTGAATTTTTTTATCAAAATCAAGGGGGTGGTGGTGGGAAACATTCTGGCAGGAAAAGGCAATGATCGCACCGGTCAGGACAATGATCCAGCTGATATAGACCCAGAACATGAAGATCGGCACGCTGGCAAAGGTGCCGTAAATGGCATTGTATTTGGCTACTACCACCTGAAAATGGATGAGTCCGACCTGACTCAGGTGCCAGGCTGAACCGGAGATTACACCGCCGATAAAAGCCGGGAAAAATTTGACATTTGTGTTGGGGATAAAGAGAAACAGAAAGGTCAGGACCAGAATACTGGTCAGCCAGGGCAGAGAAAAAATAAAAAGTTTCATAGCCCCGGCAAGCAGTCCGATTTCAAGAAGTTTCTGGGTAATTGTATTACTGCTTAACGATGTGGATAAGCCCAGGGAAAGAAAGAGAAGAATCGGGCCGAGAAGCAGGACCGAGAGGTAATCGCTGAATTTTCTAAAGATAGTCCTCGGCTTTGTGATCAGCCAGATTTGGTTAAAAGAGGACTCAATGCAGCTGATCAGGGTAATGGATGTATAGATGATAAAGACCAGACCGGTATAGCCAAGGGCGGCAACATTAGTGTTGGTGACATATTCAACAATTTGCGGAATCAGGTCCTGAGCAATTTCACCTCCTAAAGCCTGCTTGAGCAGAAGTGGCTCGATTTTTTCCTGGATGCCGAATCCCTTGGCCACTGCAAAGATCAAGGCCAGCAGGGGAATCAGGGAAAAAATAATTTGGAAGGACAGGGCCATGGCATGGGTCGGTATTTCTCGCGAAAATGGGGAGCGTACCGTCATGAACAAGACCTTGAGAAGACGAAACCACAGCCGCTTGGCATAGAACAGGTTTTCTTCCCTTGTCTGCCAGAGAGTTCTGCTGAAAAAAATATTCAAGGAGGATGTTGTCATTAATTGCTCTTCAGTGAAGATTCCATATCCTTGTTCCTCGCCTCTACCCCAATCCGTTGATCAGAATGGACATCAAATTGCGGGAAAATGATGATCTTCCTGGCTATGCTATATTAAACTCGGTAAAATGACAACAATCTGATATTGAATCCGATTTTTTCTAACCCACTAAAGCGGAAGAAAACATCAGATTTTTTAGGATAAGTGCCTTAACAGTAGCTTCCTGTTTTTACGGCAAAAAAACATCTCTATATTTTTGTTATTTATTACACGAGATGATCTGTAAGGCACTAAAATGGCTGATGTTGGAACCAACCCCAGAGAATCTGAACCATGAACGACATTCTTGATATTTTGATTGATCTGGCCGACAGGTATGCCATGACAACGACAATTGTCCTTGTGGTCATCCTTTTTTTGCTTTTTGTTATCAGGCCTTTTTTTGCTTTGTTATTCAGCAGGGAGCGCCTGGCGGCGCGGCGGGCTCTGAAAGAGGCTGAAGAAGATGTGGAGAATAAAGACGTGGCTGATGAAAAACAAGAAGACTTTTCAGAAACCGTTATTTCCCAAGAGGCGGTGCAGGAAAAAATTTCTAAACTGGCGGAAAGTGAGCCAGAGCGGGCCGGCGATCTTGTGAAGCAATGGCTGAAGGAGGATTGATAGGTGGAAAGGCTAATGGAGTTTCCTTTCAGCCTTATACATTAGACCTTCAGGGCCACCAACCCGGTTTTTTCCGAAACTACATCATTTAAATATTGACTCAGAGTCAGATTTGTCACTATATAAAGTGTTGACAAAAAAATGATTCCTTCAGGTAGTAAATATTCGGCTAGCACCCCATCTTTGAACGATCAGGCCTATTCGCATATGAATCAATATAGCTCGCAGACCTGATCGTCCAAATATGGGGCACTATCCAAAATTTAC
>JAGHCC010000284.1 GCA_021160685.1 Desulfobulbaceae bacterium
CCAAAGGTCCGATACTCAATATTGTTCAGGAGATCCGTTAACTCTTTCATACTTTCTTCGTTAACGGCTCATCGCAAAGGGCTGACTTTCCCAGGAGGCTGTGACTTACTGTCATGATTCTATTTCCATCTCCAGAGTCAAAACGCACTCCTTACTGCTCAACGCCTTCCCGGGCTGCGGCTCCTGGCTGACGACATGTCCGGAGCCATTCACCCGAATCTGCATATTACAAGGCTGCAGGACCTGCAAAGCCTTGCGAAGACTATAACCACGTAAATCCGGCATGCGTCTTCTCTCCTCATCCTCGTCCTGTCCGAATACCACCGTTGAATCCTGCAGCGCCAACCATTTCCGGTACAGCTCCTCCTGGTCCATGGAAGGAGGTTGATCTCCAATTTCCGGAGCTGCGCTATGGGACATGGCCAGAACCTGTCGGAGAAAATTGTCCATACTGCGACGCAGGGGAGAATAGCCCTTCATATTAATACGGGCATCATCCAGAGCCAGAAAGAGAGCCAGGCGCGGATGAGCCAACGGCGCCATACCAAGAAGCGTCGCTTGTTTAATAAACCGATGTGCATGTTCCGCTCCCTCCACCTCTTCATCCTCCGATGCCTGCCTGACCTCCATCTGTTCTGCAAGAGGGGGCGCCAGCAGAGACTCGGCAAAAAAAATTGTGCTGCCCGGCGGGCTTCGATCCTCAAGAAAATTAATAAACTGCTTGCTCATCTCCCCTTTAAACTCGGCCAGGGACTCATTCGTCTTATGTTCCGCCTGTCTTAACCCTTCTCCGGTCACCAGGGACAGTAAAAGTGATGGATTAACCTGTTTTCCGCCATTGACAAGAGATGAAAAAACAGACAGCACGGAAAGACCGGTGGCCGGTTCGTTTTCCCCTAAGAAAACAGGGCCATCGAGACCTTCTTCCCCTTTTTCTTCACCGGAATCTATTGTAAAAAGATTCAGGTATCGTCCTCCTCCAAATCCCAGTTCTGCTGCAAAGCCTGCCAGTTCGTCAAGGGAGGCCTGGCCCTCTTTCAGTTCGGCAAGTTCAGGTGAAAGCAGAAATTTATCATCAACAAACAGCCAGGGAAGAGGATTGTGCTCCTTCTTCCATTTTTTTTTCATCCTTGGAAACAACGGTTTACCAGCAAAGACCTCGTCACCCTCTTCTTTTTTCACCCTGCCAAACCGGACAAATGTTGCCAGCTGAAAAAGACGATTGAGCCCTCCGGGATAAATCGTCTGTGTCACCATTCGATTTTCAAGGGAATCCGCGCTGGACTGCCAAAACCGGTTTGGATCGAAGGCGGGCAGGTTGGCCAAGGCCAGAATCTCGCCATTTTCCACATCCATAACAGCAGCCATCCCCTGCTTTGCCCCTGTTTCCAGCAGCAACTTCTCTATTTTTCCTTCCAACAGGTTCTGTATCCTGAGATCCAGCGAAAGGACAAGGTGGGCTGACAGGCCGGAATCCGGTTTGGAAACTGCCTCGTTTGGGGACACACTGTTTCTCAACAGTGAATCGTAATACAACTCCATGCCAGCCAGTCCCTGTTCATCCTTGACAAAACCAAGAACATGGGCAGCGCTGTTTCCGTTGGGATAAAACCTTTCGTTTTCATGGACAAAATAGACGCCTGGCAGATTCATCCCGGCTATTTTTTCGGCAAGCGATGGGGCGACATGCCGACCAAGCCAAGTATGACTTCTTTCCGCCTTTAAATCCGCATACAACAACAACTCCTCAACATCAAGGACAGAGGACAGCTGCTTCACGCTTTCCCTTATATCTTCCAGCTCCAACGGCCTGGCATAAATCGAGATCTGTTGAAAACTGACGGCCAGTTCCCGAAAATTCCTGTCATAAATATTTTTCCTCGCCTCAAGGGATGCAGACGCGGGAGAAGACTCGCTTTGCTCCTTTTGCGTACCGTCGAAAACATGACATATGGGGGGCCATGCCTTCCACACAATCAGTAACAGAAGGATCAGCGCCGAAAACAGAATTAATATGACTGCTTTCCATTTTTTTTCCCTTTCTCCCGGTGTCTGATTCAGCCTCGCATAATCAGACCCTGAACGCCGATATCCATTTGTTGCCATCTTAGCCGTTTTGTAACTATTCAGGGGGAAGCCACCAAATTGGCACAACCACCGCTCTGTAACTGTTCCGGAGCACTCCTGAACAGTTACACCATTTTACTTCATCAAATTGTCAGAATCGAGGCCCGATGAGCTGAGCTGCCGAAGGAGAATAAAGACCTGACTGCAGGGATGCTCTTACTTCAATACGCTCTCTGGCCATGAGCTCCTTTTTCCCCTGCACAAGCCCGCTGTTTTCATTCCGGGCCTGGACCAGATACACCTGTCTGGAACCAAGATCCCGAAGTCCGTCACGAATCATTGAACCGAACCAGAGGGTGCCAAACATGGCAACAATGACCCCTCCGGCAGCAACAAAACCGACTCCCTTCCAAAACAAACTCCTTCCAGCCGAAACTCGGAATCTTCTTGAAAAAACATTTTGCCTTGCGCCGACCATACCCGAATACCGGGGTGAATAATTCCTGATCATCCTTTTATCCCCTCTTTGCTATGCCTGAAGGCAACTCTTAATCTGGCGCTCCGGGATCTGTAATTGGCTCGTATCTCATCTGCCCCCGGAACAACAACCTTTCTCGTCAGAACCTTTAAATCTGGATTATCTCGAAAAGTACGCTTGACAAGCCGGTCCTCAAGGGAATGAAAACTAATAATGCAAACCCTTCCCCGGGGCAGCAGAATATCCGTAACATCAGCCAAGATCTTTTCCAAATTCTCCAATTCCCTGTTGACCGCAATACGCAGGGCCTGAAAAACCCTGGTTGCGACATGAATTTTTTTAGGGTGAAAACGCTTAGGAATTGCCCGGGCCACCAGATCAGCCAGTTGATCAGTTGTGACGATTCTGCCCTGCCGCCGCTCTTGCACAACATGGGCGGCAATGCGTCTTGCCTGCCTTTCTCCGCCGTAATAATAAAAAAGATCGGCCAATTCCTCTTCACCCTCCTCATTGAGCAGGTCCGCCGCCGTGACCCCGGTTCGGTCATCCATGCGCATATCCAGAAACCCTTTCTCCCTGAAACTGAATCCGCGCTCCGGCCTGTCAAGCTGCAAAGACGAGAGGCCAAGATCCAGGAGCAGCCCGTTCACCCCCTCGATGCCCTGTTCCCCCAGGACATCCTTTACCCGGACAAAATTACTCCGGACAAAAGTGACTCGTGAGCCAAAGGGGGCAAGGTTGGCGCGGGCCAGCTCAATTGCATCCTTATCCCAGTCAAAGCCGATGACCCGGCCGGAGGGACTGCTTTTTTCAAGAATTGCGGCAGAATGCCCCCCCATCCCCAAATTTGCGTCAACATAGATTCCGCCATCAACCGGCGCCAGCCAATGAATGACTTCTTCCAGCAGGACTGGGAGATGAATCCCCTCCATCATCTCCCTCCGTAGAGTCTATCTCTTTCAATACATACCGAGATCGTTAAAAGTTTGATCATAAACCGTGTAATCTTCAGCGCTGGGGATACTTTCACTTTCCCACGTCTCCCAGTCCCAGATCTCAAAAAAATCAAGCATGCCGTTCATGACAACTTTTTTCTTGATATTGAGCTGAGTGCGTAATTGAGCCGGCAAGAGAATACGGCCGTTTTTATCGATATGACCTTCATTAATTCCGCCGATAAGATAACGAACCATTCTGACAATATGAGGCGGTTTATTTTCCATCTCCAAAAGCGCGGTTTCCCTTTTTTCCCACTCTTGAAACGGGTAAACACGGATACAATTATGCCATGGCGGGGTGATCATCAGACGCTCGTCATAATGACGCAACAAGACATCGCGGAACCTGGCCGGCACATTCAATCTACCCTTGGCATCCAGGCTGTGATCAGACCGGCCCCGAAAACGACTTGCGGAAGACTTGACAGTTGACTGACTCAAAAATACACTCCCCGACACATTATGACACTTTGTAACCACTTTACACCACCGTATATATTTTATAGTGAAATAGAAGGTAAGGTGTCAAGTAAAAAACAAAACTTAACCTATCTTGTTATTTTCATTAAAGATATAGGCATATTTTTTCAAACTATACTCTATAGTGTATGCAAAAAAAGCGACAGGCACTACATATGGTATTCAATTTAAAAAATCACAAAGAAAAAATGTTTTTTTCTTTGTGGTACGAAGTGGGCAAATAAAAATCTCCCATTTCACATCAAACTGCCGGTCTTTGTGGCGACAAAATTAAAAAGCCCTCCTAATCGTTCACCAGCACCTCAACCTAAGTTAAATTCTCACGGTCGATCCTTTATATTTCTTGACAATCAGGCATGCTCATCCACAATAAGATTATCTCGTCTTCTTTTTTCCAAACTATTTCACTCAACCTGTCCTTCAAACAGGAGGTCTTTCCCATGCACAGACTGATTCTTTTCATCCTGATCTTTTTCGTCTCCATTTCCACTGTCTGGGCCCAGGGCCAGGAAACCGGCACAACGGGTAAAAGTTTTTTCGACAAATTCATGGAAACAGCCGGACAGGTACTTGAAGAACATGCCGGAGATGTCTTTGACGAATGGATCGGCACCTACAAAGGAAAAATCACCTCTGTCCAGCTTGTCCAGCGCCGTGGCAATGCCCTGATTCTTGATGTCAGCTATGAGGACATCAAGCGCTCCGACGGTGTCTATATTGAAGGTGACGTCCTTTCAGGAGGCATGCCGCTGAACGGTTTTACAAACGATCTCATTCCGATTTCAGGACGAAGGGGGGTGATGAGACTGACAATTCAACGCTCGTCTGCTACCGGCCAGATGGACGAATGGGGAATCATGGCGGATTCCCAGGAGGCGGATGTACTCAATTCCGACCAGATACAGTTGTCCCTGGTCAGGGAAACCAATAAAGACCGCCCCTTTGGCAGCCTGACATACAATCTCCAGAAACAGTGGACAGACAGCAGCGAACCCGAACTTCCTCCCGAGGCCCAGGATCAGACTGATGTGGTGGAGCTTGCTGAAGGCGAAACCATGGAAGAGTCCGACGGCCAGGTTCCCGGAGGAATAACCATGAAACCCTATATTCCGGTCGGCGTGATCCTGGCTCCGGTCAAGCCGGCAACTCCGGCTGTGAGCAACACAGCAACCACACGCACCATGGCGACTGTTGCCGCCGCCACAACCAGCTTTGATTTTTACAAAACCGCAGCCAATGCAGACTGGAAGGATTCCCGTCATGGAAAATTAACTTTTGGAGTAAAGCATCAAGTTTCCCAGGGGTTTGTGAGAACAGGAGAGAAAGGCATCCTCAGTACGGGAAATTCTGCCTCAGAGATACTGGAAACTCAGCCTCCCAAGTCAGCCAATGGCTGGGTTGAGGGACGTTTCCCGGCAATAACACTTGGCAGCAACGTCCACTTCAAGGCAGTTGCAGGATTTCGGAAGGGCGCTACACAGTCGGACGGAGCAACTTTCAGAGTTATTGTTGACGACGGCTCCCGTAAAACCTCGGTCCTCAAGCGAAAAATACGGGCCAATCGTTACATCAACCTGGATGGCGATCTCTCCCGCTGGGCAGGGAAGAAGATCAATATTATCCTGCGGGTGGACAGCGGTTCCAACAGCATTCATGATTATGCGGTGTGGGTTAAACCCCGTTTAACCACGAAATAAATCTTTACCGGGGCTCTTTGTATGATAATACGACTTTTTTTAACGGTTCTCCTGTCACTGCTATTCAGCACTCCGGCCTGGGCGGCCCAATCCGGACTGATGGACAGCGCCGCGATGCAGCGAAAAATGTCTTCATCAATTTCAGCGCAGCAGGCCATGCCGTTAAAGATTGATAAGCCGCTTATGCTCAGACAGGCTATAATCCGCACCTTCACCCCCCTGCATAAAATCCAACCTGACAAACTGGTCAAACCCGAGGGGCCTGTTATCATGCCAAGCCTGGATCTGGGCGACAGCATCACAGATAGTGATCTGCTTGACGATCTGAGCCAGGCCTGCGGCTGGAATCCCTACATGATTTTTCAGGACAAGGCTGCGGGCCACGTCTTCTACTACCTGCCCCGGGAATTCCTCCTGCTCCGGAGCGATAACGGCTATGGACTCAGCGTCCAGTACAACACCCGAACCGAGCCAGGACAACCGTCCGTCATGCTCACCGCCCAACTCCAGGCTCCCCATCGCAGCGGCGACGTGCAACTCCTCAAAGCCATCATGCGGGAAGCTCTGGACCTGAAACCAAGCGATCCCCTGGAGTTAAAATCTCTCAAAGGAATCGGCGCCAGCGCTGATATGGAGGCACTGGGCGCCGGGCTTTCCCTGTCGGCCGACCGGATCCACCTCACAACCCCAGGCGATTTCAAACAATCATTCCGACTCACCCTCTCCCTGACCCAGGAGGAAGTAGAAGAGGTTCTGGCCCAGATTGCCAGGGAAGGCCTGGCCGGCACTCTCTATGTCAAGATCGGCGATGACGCGGTTCCCGTACCCATCCGTATCCGCTATGAACATTTCAGCGGCAAACTGATCGATGGTTTTGACCAGTGGCTCAAAAACAGGCCGACAGACAAAATCAAAAACCTCACTGATTTCCCATTACAGCTCGAATCCATTAATGGCTACAGGATGAAAGGCGGTCATCTGGAACGTGTGGCAAAACAACTGAAACAGACCAGGGCGATTCCTCCCGGTGGCAGCCGATCCTTTAAATTGCCTCCGGTGGAGAAGATCCTGGGCAACAATGTCATTGTGGGTTGGCTGGGGACATCTCTTGACACGGGATGCACGTCATGTCTGCAAAAGATCGACCAGCAGGCACGAAAAGGCGTGGCCCTGGCCCAGGGCAGCCGGATCAAAATTGAGGCGATCCCCTCTGTCTTTGCCGAATTCGGCATCTACAAGATTGTTGTTCGCATCCGCTCTCCCTTCTTTGTCTCCGGCGGAAAAACCGTTCAAGAACAGGAAGCTGAACTCACTGAAGAAGCCAATGAAAGTAAAAAACTGACCCTGTTCATTCCCGGCAACCGGGGCAGCGATGCCCTCCTCTACCGCTACCAACTGAAGCTTGTCATGGAATCGGGCGAGTCCGTTCAGGAAACCGACTGGCATGACAGCCGCCGATTGAGCCAGTTTTTCGGCAGCTCCCATCTTGAGAGCATGGTGCCTGAC
>JAGHCC010000248.1 GCA_021160685.1 Desulfobulbaceae bacterium
GGTACTGGCAGTAGATGAAAATGATGAACTCATAGATCCACTCAAGTTCGACCAACAGGACGATGACCAGCACTTTGTCCAGATGATTATGGATAACCTCAAAACCGCCGGTGTCCAGCAGGCCCACAAAGAAGATAAAATAAATTTCAGCTCGGTCTCTCCCTGGCCGGGAAGATACATTTGCGCCGAAGGCCGCTATCTTGAGGGTGAAGAAGAATCAGGAACTGAAAAACGAGCCGCCATCTTTATCGGCCCGGAATTCGGCACCGTCTCCCGGCCTGATCTGGTGGCCGCTGCCCGTGAAGCAGGAGATGCCGGTTTTGACACCCTCATTTCCTGTGCCTTTAATTATGATGCCCACTCCTCGGAATTTGACAAACTTGGCCGTATCCCGGTACTGAAAGCCCGGATGAATGCCGATCTGCACATGGCCGATGACCTGAAAAACACCGGCAAAGGCAACCTCTTTGTGATCTTCGGAGAGCCTGACATTGATATTCTGGAAACCGAAGACGATCAGATCCAGGTCAAAATAAACGGGGTGGATGTCTTCCACCCCAACACCGGTGAAGTTCGCAGCGACAATGCCGAGGGTATCGCTTGCTGGTTTATTGACACCGACTATAACGAAGAAAGTTTTTTTGTCCGCCATGCCTATTTTCTTGGAGCTAATGATCCATATAAAGCACTGAAAACAACCCTCAAGGCAGAAATCGACAAAGAGGCCTGGGACACCCTTCACAGTGACACCTCCCGCCCCTTTAGCAAACCGGAATCAGGCCGCATCGCCGTCAAAGTCATCAATCATCTTGGGGATGAGGTGATGAAAGTGTATTCTGTTTAACAGGAGGAAAATCGATGCCTGGAATGAATTTTAATACCACCAATAACACCTTTCGCCAGCTCATGGGGAACGGTCTTTTATACAGAGTTCCGCCCTTTCAGCGTGACTACTCTTGGTCAAACGACGAATGGGATGATCTCTGGCAGGATATTACCGCTCTTAGAGAGTCTGGTGCCGGCTCCTCCCATTACCTGGGGTATCTGGTCCTCCAATCCTCGGATAGTAAACACTTTGATATAATTGATGGTCAACAGCGCATCACGACTCTTAGTGTATTGACTCTTGCTGCCATTGCTCTTTTGCAGGAACAGGCTACTGAGGAAAACCAGGATGACCGGAAACGGGCTGAACAGTTACGTTCCAGCTATATCGGTTATCTGGATCCTGTTACCCTGATTCCACAGGCCAAACTTACCCTCAATCGGCATAATGACAGGTTTTATCAAAATTATCTCGTTCCGTTGGAACGTCTGCCCCAACGTGGACTCAACACCTCCGAACATCTCTTGCGCAAGGCCTTCATCTGGTTCCGGGATCGCCTCAAAGATGATATTGGGACAAGCGGGAAGGAGGTAGTTAGATTTATTGATTCGATTGTCGACCTTGTTTTTTTCACGGTTATCACCGTCACTGATGAACTCAACGCTTTCACCGTTTTTGAGACCCTCAATGCCAGGGGGGTTCGTCTCTCTGCCACGGATCTTTTGAAAAATTATCTTTTTTCCGTGGTAAGCAGGGAGGGAGCCCACGACACAGAACTGCAGAATCTGGAAGAACGATGGGAAGGCATTGTCGGCTTGTTGGGCAGTGAGAGTTTTCCTGAATTCCTGCGCATCTTCTGGAATAGTCGCCATAAACTCGTGCGAAAATCACACCTGTTCAAAACCATCCGTCGTGACATTTTAACTAAAGGTGATACCTTCACACTGATTCGTGAACTGGATAATCATGCGCGTATCTATGCGGCCTTGAGAAACCCACAGGAAAGTACCTGGGATACGAATGAACGTGACTACCTGCGGCAGTTGCAGATGTTTAATGTAAGGCAACCGCTTGCGTTGCTGCTTGCCGCATATGATCGTCTGGGGGAAGATGATCGAGATGGATTCAGACGAATTTTACGAACAATCACCATCATTTCTTTTCGCTACAACGTGATTTGCAATCTTCCAAGTAATGAGCAGGAAAAAGTGTACAACAACATTGCCCAACAGATATCAGCAGGAACTCTTGATGCAGCAGGTGGGATCATTCAGGCCTTACAGCCGATATACCCGGAAGATAGAATTTTCCGAACCGCTTTTGCTGAAAAGGAGTTGAGGACAACTAACAGCCGAAACAAAAAAGTCGTTCGATATATTCTTTTTTCAATCGAGCGCCATTGTTCCGGTAGCACCTATGACTTTGAAAGTGCTACATATAGCCTTGAACATATTTTACCTGAACATCCTGAACAGGGATGGGATATTTTTGATGACACTCATCATACTCGATGCGTGTATCTCCTCGGTAACATGGCACTGCTTGCTGCTGCAACAAATCGGGAATTGGGGAATAAGAGCTATCAAGAAAAAAAGGAAATTTATTTGCAAAGCGAATTTGACACTACCAGAGGGATCAGTAAGCATTTTGCCGAGTGGACACCTGACACAATCCGTTCAAGGCAAAGCTGGATGGCAAAACAGGCGTGTTCAAAGTGGAGTGTTTCATTTAGCTGATCACGAGGAAGAATAACGTGGAATTTCGTATTGCCGACACATTTACCGACAGCCTGATGAAGTTGACAGGGCAGGAACAAAAGTCCGTCAAAACAACAGCCTTTGACCTGCAGATCAACCCGGCTAATCCTGGTCTTAAATTTCATCGACTGGACAAAGTCAAAGATCCCAATTTCTGGTCGGTTCGCGTCAATGCAGATATCCGTCTCATTGTCCACAAAACTTTCTCCAGCCTGATGCTCTGCTATGTGGCTCACCATGATAAGGCCTATTCCTGGGCTGAGCACCGTAAACTGGAAACCCATCCCAAAACCGGTGCTGCTCAACTAGTTGAAGTTCGGGAGAAGGTAAAGGAAATCCTGGTGCCGGTTTACATTGAAGAAGAGCGGATTATACCGGAAAAACCGCCATTCTGTACTGATATTCCGGATGAGGAACTTTTAAGTTATGGTGTACCGATTGAGTGGCTTGATGATGTTCGGAAGGTGACTGAAGACAATATTCTGGAATTGGCCGATCATCTTCCCAGTGAAGCTGCAGAGGCCTTGCTTGAACTTGCAGTTGGTGAGACGCCGTCCACCACCAAAGTAACGGCTGATACCGTTGATCCATTTGATCACCCTGATGCGCAGCGCCGGTTCAGGGTGATGAATAATGTTGATGAGTTGGAACGGGCCCTGGAGTATCCCTGGGAGAAGTGGACGGTGTTCCTGCATCCTGATCAACGGCAAATTGTTGAAAAAGAGTTTAATGGCCCCGCCCGAGTTTCTGGGTCTGCGGGTACAGGGAAAACTATTGTTGCTTTGCACAGGGCTGTCTTTCTGACTCGAAACAATCCTGATGCCAGAGTGTTGCTTACTACCTTTTCCAAGGCGCTGGCTAATGCCTTACAGACAAAATTGCGGCGTTTGATCAGTAATGAGCCCAGACTGGCTGAGCGTTTGGAAGTACAAGACATAGATACAATCGGTCAAAGAATTTATGGGCTGCATTGTGGACAATTTAATCTGGTATCGAAAGATATTGTTAAACGGCTTGTTGAGCAGGCAGGCAGTGATGTTGCAGGCCATAAATTCAGCAACCAATTTTTGATGAGTGAGTGGCGGGATGTGGTTGATGCCTGGCGGCTTGGTAGTTGGGAAGAGTATCGGGACGTCAGGCGGCTGGGAAGAAAAACCAGATTGCCGGAAAAGCAACGTGCCATCCTATGGGATATCTTCTCACAGGTTCGTAATGAGTTGAAGACTCGTGGTCTCATAACGACAGCTGATATGTTCAGCCGGGTAGCTGAAAAGCTCCATGCAACCAAGAATCTTCCTTTTGATTGTGTGGTGATTGATGAGGCTCAGGATGTAAGTGTTGCTCAGCTACGTTTTTTGGCGGCATTGGGCAATGATCGTCCCAACAATCTATTCTTTGCCGGGGATCTCGGCCAACGTATTTTTCAGCAGCCTTTTTCGTGGAAAGCCTTGGGGGTAGATATTCGTGGCCGCTCTCGTACCCTGCGGGTAAATTACCGGACATCCCATCAGATCAGGATGCAAGCTGACCTCTTATTAGGCCCTGAACTGTCAGATGTGGACGGTAACACAGAAAAGAGAGGTGGAACTGTATCGGTGTTTAATGGACCTAAGCCTACTATGAAGATTCTGGATAGTGAAAAGGATGAGATAGAGGCAGTTGGTAACTGGTTGCAGCAATTACAAAGTGATGGCATTCTTCCTGGCGAAATTGGTATTTTTGTCCGTTCAGAAGCAGAATTGGCAAGAGCTTGTGCTGCAGCTAAGGCTGTTGAGTTGCCCTTCAAACTCCTTGATGAAAAGCTTGAGATGGTTAACGGCTACGCGTCTATCAGCACAATGCACTTGGCCAAAGGTCTTGAATTTCGAGTTGTTGTTGTCATGGCCTGTGATGATGAAGTCCTTCCCCTACAAGAGCGCATTGAGACTGTTGCGGACGATACGGATCTCGAAGAAGTTTATAATACAGAACGTCACTTGCTTTATGTTGCTTGTACCCGCGCCAGAGATCAACTGCTGGTTACGGGTGTTGATCCTGCCTCAGAATTTGTCGACGATTTGATGGCGTAAAGTTAATGTAACAGTGGGGCATTCAAAAATAGCTTTGCATTTCAAAAAGTCAGTATAGCTCCTATGGAAGTCATCTCTGATTTTAAAAGTCAACATATCTATATTGAATTATGAGTAAAC
>JAGHCC010000063.1 GCA_021160685.1 Desulfobulbaceae bacterium
CCTTCTTAAGTTTGGTTTCAAACTGATGGGGTGGCTCATGATCGATCAGCCAGCCGTCAATAACTGCCTCACGGTAGCTGTACGAATAGACCGGTTTTCCAAAAATATCTGCCGTGTGGGGGGCAGGTGTTGCAGTAAGGCCAACTTTCACGGCATCAAAATAATCCAATACCTTGCGATATTTGGAGACATAGTCCTGCTCATCCCGGTAAAGCAGCTCTATCTCGCCAAGCTCTTTATCCAGGGTATAGCCTCGATGCGCTTCATCAACCACAATACAATCGTACTGGTCCACGGTGGGCACATTCTTGTCATTAGCATTGAACAGGATGCGACGGACCACGGCCTGCACTGTGCTGATATGAACTCTTGTGGTCTCTTCAGGTGTTGTTTCCCTGATCCCTTTCAGATCGAAAATCTGATTGAATGTATGGAGGTCTTCAAGACGAGTTTCCTTAAAGGCATTTTCGGCCTGTTCACCAAGGGCATTGCGGTCGACCAAAAAGAGAATGCGACGGAAAAGCCCGGTTTTGATCAGCCGGTAAATGAGACCGATGGCCATCCTGGTCTTGCCGGTTCCGGTGGCCATTGCCAGGAGTAAAGCCCTTTTGCCTTCTGAGATGCCAGCTTCAACCTTCTGGATTGCCAGTATCTGGTAGTCACGCAGTTCAAGATAATCAAAGGATTCTTTTTGCAGTTTATTTTTTGCAGTTTGAGCATCCAGCTGGAACAGATCCAGCAGTCCTTGGGGCGTGTACCATGCCTGGAGCGGCCTGGGATGGTTGTTGGAATCACGACCGTCAAGGAACCAGATACCGGTTTTTTGTTCCAGTTGCTTGAGGTAAGGGCGACCATTTGTGGTAAACAGGAATGGCACTTTATATGCATCCCAAGGGCCGCCCACAAACGATTCCGCCCCTTTTATTTTAAAATCCTTTGCATACCTTTTAGCCTGGATGAGATCGGCAACCACATCCTTGTCTTTCTTCTTTGCCTCAATAATTCCCACAATCTTCAGGCCGACGAAAAGGACATAGTCTGCCGGGCCGGAGCTGGTTGGCCACTCGGCAATAGCAATGTTTATGCCTTTCTCAGGCCGGGTTCCTTTAGAGTATCTGAGATTTTGGGTGTCAGCCTGCCAGCCTGCTGAACATAGTTGTTCATCAATGAGCTGACGAGTCTCTGCCTCGGACAGCTTCATTTTGTTAGAAAAAGTCTTGGATGCTTTTCGCCGGGACTTCTTTGTTGCTGCCGAGACTTCCCGGGCCTGGATTTTTGCAAGCGTGCTTTGAAGTTTAATAATGTCGGCTTCAAGCTGGGCAGAACGTGATCGCAAAACTTCATTTGACGTTCTAAGTTCTTCTACGTCTGGTTCTTCCGATGGAAGAACATATTCCGGAGCCGAGAATACGTTTTCTCCGTATGTTTGGTGAAACCAGCAGGCAACACGATGGGCAAAGTGAAGGTGATTGGCGGCGACCTCGACAGAGCCAAAGGCTTCATGGGTTGCCTTGTTACCGATCTTTCTTATGGAATGAAAAAGAGGCAGTAAACGCTCCGGAATGATCCCCTTGGATGCAAGGATATGTAAGCGTGTAATTGCTTTGCCATCTTCCGGGTCTTTGATATTCTCGTAAGCAAGAAGATACTTGGCAAGAATTTCACCTAACATACGTAGCTTGATAAGTGAGGTGTTCGGGTCGTGATAGAGATTGTTTTCGGCTAAATCTCCTACTTCCGCGAGCAAGGGCCATCGGTCGGCGAGAAAGTTAAAGTTCACAAAAGCCTCCCAGTTTTTAGGCTGAATGCCTGCCGGGGGGTGACGATCAGATGATCAAGGAGTTTGATGGAGAATCCTGCCGCTAATTTTTCAAGTTGGGCTGTAATGCGAAGGTCATTTTCAGAAGGCGTCGGCTCGCCGCTTGGATGGTTATGGACCATGATAATTTTTGTGGCATTATGCTCCAAAGCCGATTTCATGATTTCCCTTGGATAAAATGGAGCCCGATCAACAGTCCCTTCAATAATTATGGTGTGATGCATCAATTTATTGGCATCATTGAGACAAAGCAACAGGAGACATTCACGCTGATTTGCTCCGATATGAAGCTTTACAAATTTGGCAATATCCTCTGGGGTAGAGATGCTATCCGTACTCTCTGCATTCTGCTCAAAATATCTAACCATGGAGGCCCGAACAGCGAGCAGAAATGTTGCGGTTTCAGGCCCAATCCCCTTAATGTCAAGGAGTCTCTTCCGGGGCTGATCAAAAACAGCAGCAAAGGAGCCGAACTGGTTTATTAAGTCTTTAGACAGCTTTTTCGTATCCTTCCGCGCAAGAGGATATGTGAGGAGCAACTCAAGCATTTCATAATCCGCTAAGGATTGTCGCCCAGTTTTATTGAACCTTTCCCGAAGCCGTTTGCGATGGCCGTGTCTATGGTCTGTTACCATTAACTTGTCTATTATGTTCCTCATTGGTTGATCCAACTGGTATCAAGAATTCGTAACCGTTCACCAGCACCTCATCTTCGCCCATTCGGAGTCTGCGCTTACCTGGGCCTGCTTACATAGCACCAGTATGCTGCGCAGGCCCAGGTAAGCGAGGAACGAGACTCCGAATGAACAAATATAAGGCACTGGTAAACGCTTACAAGACTGTGGTTGCCGTAAAATCGGTGCCCCGGTGAACGGTTACAAGAATTCATTGAGGAGTTTTTCAAGATTCATATATTTTTAAATAATATTTTGTTGATGTACTTCAAGGGAGATTAAACATCGAGGACGAAGCGAGCGTTCAATCCTTTGAGCATAGTAAAGCAGTCGGTATAATCGACTCCGAATTCTTCACATATGTTGGGAATCTTAACCTTTTTTGCTCCAGGGGAAAGAATTTCACTTGTAACGATAACACAATCGTTCACCTGGGAATATGCTATCAGCCAAGGATCAGCGCCATCCAGAAATTTACCAGCCTGATGAGTTTCATATTGGATTTCTACATAAACAGCAATTGCTCGAAAAACTTCCTGGACAGCAGGATCGTAAATGTCTGCGAAAAACCCGGTCTCTTTTCGGTCTTTTGCCCAGGGCTTCAGCTCATCATTCCCGGCGACTAATTCTTCACAAATAGGAACAATAGAGCCGACTGTTTCGATCTGTTGATCCAGCCAGTCCCAAAATCCGGGACATATGTCAAAATGGTAGTGAAAATTCTTGGCTTGAATAAATATGTTGGCGTCCAGGCAATATCGCATAAACTACTTACCTGTCAGGAAGGTAGCATACTTTTTTAGTTTGCCAGGTTTAATTCCCAGGAGAGACCCTGCATCCCGAAGGGAAAGAGTTCCCTCAAAGGCAGCAGTGGAAACAGCTTGGGAGAATAATTTGCCGTTTCGGAGTTTTTGCATCAAATTAGGCCCAGGGCCGCCATCTCTATCAGATAACTTATTTTTTACCCTCTTGTCATATTTTAAAGCATCCAGGTAAAATTCTTGAAACTCATCGTAAGTTAAACGCTCCAAATCATAGCCCCGCCGGGCTATAACCAATTGGCTGACACAATATTTTTTGGAGAGTTGATCAAGGTTTTCCTGAGGAGATAGATTCTCATTCCAGTCGCCCAGGAACCCGGCTTCCGGCACCAACACTTCTGCTGCTGTTCTATTGCAGAAAGTTTCTATTTTTTGATTGTGGTCGCCGTTCTTTTTCTTATCCAACATAGGATTGGAAACACCGCTTTGACCAATCCACAGGTGGACCAGCTCATGGGCAAGCGTAAAGGTCTGAGCAGATTTGGCATCTCTGGAATTGATAAAGATGAGTGGAGCAACAGAATCACTGATGACGAAACCACGAAATTCATCGACGGACAAATGCCGATGCGTATTATTGCCAACAATGGAGTTACGCATGATCAGGATACCCGCCCCCTCTGCCTGCTCAACAAATTTGCTGATAAACTGCTCCCATTTTTTGACGGAGGCCCGTAGCTCATCATCAACAGACAGCTCTTGCCGGATATCGCTTGCAACTTCTTTATAGTCACTGCTTATGGAATATTTACCAATAAAAGACAGTGGCCTTGCTTCTTCCCGTAGGC
>JAGHCC010000329.1 GCA_021160685.1 Desulfobulbaceae bacterium
AACCGGGCCAGTGGGCAAAAACTGCCAGCTGCTCTGGCCGGATTCTTTCAGAAAATCGACAAAATGATAGGCAGCCGGTCCCAAGTCGCCAATGCCGAATCTGCCGGGCAGAGATGTGATATGCATCAAAATCCCACAATATCGTTTAAAGGTCATGATTCTCTCCAATTCATCAGGAAGCTTGCGATAGATTTTTTGTAAGAGTTTCCCCAAGTATTTTAGACCTTGGTGAACTATTACGATTTTTTACTCTTTCAGGTGGGTCAGCAAATTGGCCTGACCACCACTTACAATGTAATCAAATTTTCAGAATGTACTATAAAGCATTTAACCCATTATCAAAAAAAGAATCCCGGGTTAAAAAAAGATCTTTTTCTTCCTATCTTTTGCAAAATACCCTTGCCTTTAACACTTATTAATGATAAAAAACGTAGTTTGCGTGAATGAATGAATAGCAACGTAGATCAACCTTCAAGATACTAAAAATCGACAATTAAGGAGAATTATCCTGTGTCTGCGGACATTAAAGCCAGATTGCTCGAAGCCGGGAAGGATCAAGGTTATATCACCATTGATTTCCTTAATCATCTGCTCCCGATTGACGAAAGTGCCAGCAACATTGACGAAATTTTTGATTTCCTCGATGGCCATAATATAGAAATAATCACCGAAGACCAAAAAAACGGCAAGAAAAAAACGGTTGATGGTAAAACATGGGAAAGCAAGGAAGCCGCAAAACTTGACAAGGCTGCGGTCAAGGAAGAACCCCACGAGGTAGAAGAGACAACAACCACCTACCTGCGGGAAATGGGCCGTTTTTTTCTTCTGACACCGGCAGAGGAAGAAAAATACAGCAAGGCGATCCGTGAAGGTTTTGACGCCATTATCCTTACCATCAGATCGGACAAGTCCGGGGTTGAAGAAATAAAGGATCTAGTTGAGCGTCTCGACCTGTGGGAAAAAAGAGATCCGACATTAAAACCGAAAAAACAGCACCTCAATTTTATGAGACGGGCTGTCAGAGACGCCAGCTTTAAACATCCGGACCAAATCGGGTTACAGCAGGACCATCACCGCATCGGATTATACACCCGCTCCATTGAAACCGCCAAAGATGCCATGATCAAGGCGAACCTGCGCCTGGTTGTCAGTATTGCCAAACGTTACATGCATCAAGGCCTGACTCTGGCCGATTTAATCCAGGAGGGAAATCTTGGCCTGATGCGGGCTGTTTTTCGCTTCGATTACAAAAAAGGCAACAAATTCAGCACGTATGCCAGCTGGTGGATTAGACAGGCCATAACCAGGGCCATCCTGGATAAAACAAGGACCATTCGGCTGCCGGTTCATTTTCTCGAACTCAGAAGTCAGTTTTTCAAGGCTTTTTACTCTTTACTGAAAGAGCTTGGACGGGAACCGACACCCATCGAGATTTCCGAGAAAACCGGCCTGACCATGGATAAAATTCTCGCTATTCTTGAAGCTTCCAGGGAACCGATTTCCCTGGAGACGCCTGTGGGTGACGATGACAGCACCCTTGGCGATTTTCTTGAAAACAGAGAATCAGTCTCCCCCTATGAGGCAGTAAAATGCAGTGAATTATCCGAACGTGTAACCGGTATCCTTGCCACCTTAAGCGCCAGAGAGGAAAAAATCATCCGTCTGCGTTTCGGAATTGGTGAAGATGCGGAATACACTCTTGAGGAGATTGGCAAACGTTTTAACGTCTCAAGAGAACGCATCCGTCAAATCGAAAAAAAGGCATTGAACAGATTACGCCATTCAAGCCGGCGCGAAAAGCTGAGATTTTTTCTTGATTGACAGGTTCCGGAATTTCATTCCAGGGTGCCCTTCACAATAAAACCTGCTGAGAACTAAAAACTTTTTTGTTCTCAGCAGGCACCGAGGTAGCAAAAGATCTATTCCCGCTCCCTTATTCCATCCACTCTTTCATTTGCCGCCGGAATCGTCTGGACCACAACCGGGCTCTTCCCGAAAACGCTCCACCCGGTTCTTCTCCTTCTGCTTGTTGCCATTGTTTTTCTGTCGCTCTTTTTTCGCTATCCCAAATATCGTCTCCTTATTCTGCCCTTCTTTTTTATCATCGGGTTCCTGCACGGAGAAAAAGCCCAAAATCCTCCTGACGACCCCGACCATATCCACAATTTGATCAACGAACGCCGGGAAGTGACCCTGATCGGCATTTTACAGGAAAGCCCGGCCATCGGCCCCAAAAAAACAGGTTTGGTCATGACCGTTGAAGCCATGGTGACACCAACGAAGAAAACCACGGCAACAGGAAAGGTCCTTTTACGTTTGCCCGGCCTGCCGCCGGAAGACCTGTGGCCCGGTGACCGTTTCTCGGCCAGGGGGATTTTATCCCGCCCGAGAAATTACGCTACACCGGCAAGTTTTAATTACCGTGATTATCTTGCCAACCAGTCGATTTACCTGACCGGCTGGATTCGCAGTCCGGCTCACATCCTAAAGATCGAATCTCTCTCCGAACCACCCCTTGCCCACCGGCTCCGATACGGGCCGGAACGAATTCGTCATACAATCAATCGATTTCTCCAACGAACGTTGCCGGACCGGCAGAGCAG
>JAGHCC010000400.1 GCA_021160685.1 Desulfobulbaceae bacterium
GCTGGGATACAACAACTTTGCCCAGTTTCAGCAGCAGCTTCGTGATGATCTCGTGGTCAGGAATAAACCGGCAGTCGGCAGGTACACGTTGATTAAAAAGCAGGACCACGGGGAAACAAAAGACCTCCTCAGCTTGAGTCTGAACGCGATCATGGAAAACCTGCAGGAATTTCACGCCCGGATTGAAGTTGAAACGTTCATGAACATTGCCCGATTACTGATCGAATCTCCCGGGTCGTTATATATTACCGGACAGCGATCATCCTACGCCCTGGCCCATCTTTTCCACGGACTGATGCGGCGCCTGCGTCAGCAGACATTCTTATTGGGTGGTGATCTCTCAATTATTCCCGACGCCTTAATTGACGTCCAGGAGGAAGATACCCTGTTCGCAATCTTTCGTTATCCCTACGCCAAAACAACCTATAAGGCAGCACAATATTTCACCAGCCGAAAAGCCCGGGTCATCCTGCTTACCGACAGCAGTTTCTCTCCCCTCTATGATACCGTCGATCATCAGCTGGTGGTCCCCGTTGATGAGTCTTCCCTTTTCCACCGTTTTACCGCCGCTACCGCCATTCTCGAATCCCTGGCGGTCGCGGCCCTCCATTTCTGCGATGATGATATTTATAAACGCTTTGATTTGAATGAAAAACTTTTCACCGAGTTTCAGACATACTGCCCGGGAAAAGTGGTGGATTCACTGCAAGTCAGGGAATTTATGGAAAACAGGCAGGAAGGAAAAGAGTATACGGAAGAGGGAGAACACGACCGCAATGTTCGCAAGAATTGAAGGCTTATTTCACCTCTTCCCCACCCTCTTGTTAACCGTTATTTTTTAATGATTCCAAGCTATTAATAAATTCTCGCGGCTCGAAAACTGGCAGTTGAGACCTTTTAAAATCTACACTGTTTCTTGTTACAATATATCTGGCTCCAGCATGTAGAGCAGATTCATGTAGCACCGCATCCTCAAAATCGTTGAATTTTGATTTTGCCGCACCTTCAAGAACCAATCGATTTACAGGGGCAATGACAAAAAGGAAAAGTAGTGAGTCAATATGACGGGAGGCAGTATGAGCACCGAGCGCTTTCGTGGCGAGATAATGAATTGTAGTTATTGTTGTTGCACAAATAAATCCTGTAATTTCAGACCGTTCAACCTTTGACAGCAAACACGAAGCGTCATCGGCAAAAGACTCTCTATCCAAAAGGACATCAAATATGACATTGGTATCAAAGAGCACTTTCATAAATATTTCTCTTCCAGATGTTTTTTATAGTCTTTTTCGTTAACATTTTTTCCTTTTAGAACCCCTCTGAGAGAGCTGATTGTTGGGGATAATACAGTCTCTTTTTTGAGTTTTTCGTTTTTTATAATTTCGAAATAATCCGCAACGATGCGGGACAGAGACTTGCCTGTTTTTGCTGAATATTCTTTTGCTGATTCAATCAGGTTGCTATCCAGCCTTAAAGTTAATTTTGTATTCATGCTTGCACCTCCGCGCATAGATGACGTATTGTCTATATTAACATATACGTCGTGGTGTAACTAAAGTCAATCAAAAACGGCTTCACTCTTTCCAGCAGTCACCAATGCTGATTATCACCACTAATGCGGGGACAAATCCCGCAACCCAAACGGGTATCAGGATGTTCCGGCATGGCTCTCGCTCATTCTCGCCGGCCGTCCATGGCCGGCTCCGAGGCGTCCGCCGCGAATCACATCATGTGATTCGTTCGGCGGCCAATACCGCTATGAGCCAAGCCCGAACATCCTGAAATCAACTCCTGACAACAAGTTGGATTTTCTTGTTTTTTATGACAGCCTTTCAGGAGTAAGGCACTAAATTTCCGACTAAATGGACATGCTTTAATACAGATTCCACAGATGGGGGCTCCGACATTTGGAATTTGGGCAAATTCACCGGTAAGCTTCTGGACACAGCGATCAAAATACAATGCTTCTTCCCTTGTTTGATAATGGTCTTTTGTCTTGACACCTTTTATCGCCCCAGCTGGACACGATTCTTGACACAAGGTACAAGTGGCACAACGGTTCTCCACCGGCTGATCAATGCTCAAAGGGACGTCGGTCAGCCGTTACCAGGCGAATTCGTGATCCGTACTCCGGGATTATCAGCAAAAGATTTTTCCCCTGCCAACCAAATCAGCGCCTAACTCAACCAGAATTTCTTTTATTTGCGCTGTGTAATTGGCAACTACTTTCCACCCCTCAACACTGATGGTTTCGCGAAAACTCCATCTTCTTCGTTATACTGCAACCTTCGCCATTACAACGTATTGTCAGTACCCTCATGACTCAGGTTTTGTCTGCCTCGACGTTGAAGCCTTTACTGTGCCATCGATTCTGTGACTTTTTACAAGTACATCAACAGCGGGTTATTTTTCTATAAAATCGACGTGATCAATATCCATACTCTTAAGATCCAGAGAAAACCAACGGCCAACGGGCAGGATATCTTTCAGGATTATCCTGATCACCAGTGCCGCCTGCAGGCTGGCAACAGCTGCCACCCCGGCGGCAAAATTATCGGAAAATGCTTCCATCTCCGGCTGAGGTGGGTGGGGATATAACCTGGATATCAGATCTTCACCAGGCGGCTGAACGGCCAGCTGTCCATACCAGCCAGCAACCGCCCCGTGCACCAGGGGCAGATCCATTCGCCGGCAGACATTGCCCAGCTCACGGCGGGCGGCAATGGAATCCAGCGCATCCACCACCACATCCGTCCCGGCCAGCAACTGTTCACCATTTTCTTCCGTCAAAAACAATTCAACCGGATTCACTGCTACCGCCGGGTTAATATTGGCAATTCGCGCCGCTGCCACTTCAACCTTTGGTTCTCCCAGGGAATCAATAGTGGCCAGCAACTGCCGGTTCAGGTTGCTCTCATCAAATACATCCGGATCAATAATCAATAACCGGCCAACACCAACCCGGGCCAGTTCCTCCACCAGAAAGCCGCCCAGGCCGCCACAGCCAACCACCGCAACCCGGGCCTGGTACAACCGCAATTGCCCTTCAGGCTGAAAAAGCTGATACTGGGCTTTATAGCGCTGAGGAAATAAACCCTGTTCCAGAACGGCCAGTTCAATATCCGCATAGGAAACAGAAAAAAGATGGCGGACGGTTTCATAAGCCTGCCAATCCACCAACCCGTCCATAGCCGCTGACTGAAGGAAGGATCTCAGATCTTCAGGCATTGCTCACCCTCCACCTATCTGCGGGAAAACAGCGCAGACATCCTTTTCATTTAAAAGATATTCCAACTCCACATGCCTGCCATTAACCAATAAAACCCCCAGTTTTTCGACCGGCAGCTGCAATGCCGCCACCAGCTGACCAACACTACAGGGAGTCGTCACCTCCCTGGTCTCGACCTTGAAACGTCCTTCCCTGAAAGTGGCAAAAAGCTTGACTGTTATCTGCATGGATAAATGGAGAAAGCACCTTGTGACTTCAAGTCACAGGGTGCTTTGATAAAAATTTTTACCGTTCCGAGGGGCACGGCATTACTTGAGGCTGATCTTGATCTGGTTTGCGGACCGGGAAACAACAATATTATCTTCACGGGCCAGCCAGCCGATAGCAGCATAGAGAGCAAACGGGGTCAAATCAACGGCTTTTTTCAAAGCCCCGGTAGTCATGGTTCCGCCAGCCTCCAATTGTTTCCACACCTTGCCGGCATCTAAGCCAATTTGATTTTTCATGATGATGACTCCTTTCAGTCCCCGGAATAATCAGGGCTTATTTTTTATTAATACTGTTCTGTTAGAAATTTGCATGAGGCAACCAGTGCAGTTTTCAGCGCTTTTTGGCGCTCGCTTACCTGTTTTTCCATCGGCTCATGCCGCTAAAGTTGCCAAACTCGCCCTGCCGGGCTCAAACAAGGCAACTTTTACGCTTTAATCGCCGGGAAAAACTTTGGGCAGCTCACGATATCGCGCCTAAAAACAGTACCGGTTGCCGGCATTGAATTCCACGCAAAAAGCATACCGGACACTACCGATTTTTTATGTATAAATCTGAATTTTCAACTGAACAACCGTTAAAAATCCCAGAAAGCGTCAATCTCCTCAGCGGTAAAATCC
>JAGHCC010000438.1 GCA_021160685.1 Desulfobulbaceae bacterium
CACCGGCACGATGGTAACGGCCAGAAGAGCGGAACCGATCATGGCATATGTCTTGGTAAAGGCCAGGGGACGGAAAAGGCGTCCTTCCTGGGCTTCCAGGGTGAAGACCGGCAGAAAACTGACCGCGTCTCAGCTCGGGGCCGATCCTGATCGTTGCCACGTTGCGCAAGAGAATCGGCGTTCCCCGCTGGTCCACCCCCAGCGGTATGTTCCTGAAATCGTTTAAACTTTTAATGTACCCCAGGCCCCGTACCATAAATTCTGTTTCGCCCATCTCTACCAGTTTACCGCCCACATCATTGTTGCTCCGTTTGATGGCCGTTCCGATCTTTTGCAAAGGGATGTTGAAAGCCAGTAATTTGTTGGGGTCCACAATCACCTGGTACTGCTTGACATAGCCTCCGGTGGAAGCCACCTCGGCAACTCCGGGGACACTTGCGAGCTCATAACGGAGAAACCAGTCCTGGATGGAACGGAGCTGAGCCAGGTCATGCCGGTCACTTTCCAGGATGTATTCGTAAACCCAGCCCTCACCGGTTGCATCAGGACCTAAAGTGGGTGTAATCCCTGCGGGGAGTCTGCCCGAAACAAAATTGAGATACTCCAGTACCCGGCTCCGGGCCCAATACAGATCCGTACCGTCTTCAAAAATGATATAGACAAAAGAAAGACCAAAAAAAGAATAGCCTCGCACCGCTTTGGCAAAAGGTACCGACAGCATGGCCGTGGTGAGCGGATAGGTGACCTGGTCCTCCACTACCTGGGGCGCCTGACCGGGATATTCAGTAAAAATGATCACCTGAACATCGGAAAGATCAGGAATGGCATCCAGGGGCATCTGCCCCATGGCATACAAACCGCCGGCAATGGTAAAGATGGTGGCCAGGATAACCAGAAATTTGTTTTTTATGGAGAATTTTATTATTTTTTCAATCATTTTGTTTACCTGGCCTATGGCGTCTCTTCCATAGTGATATCCGTAAGGTCAAGGTCATCTTCTTTTATATCTTGCATCTCCATAGTTTTGTTGCTTAAATCCAGGTCGTCGCCGACAATTTGATGGCTCTCTCCTGCATGACTCCTGGTAGAACTTTGCCGGCGAATTTCCAACATCTTGGAAATAGCTTCCCGCAATCTACTTTCAGAATCGAGCATAAACTGGGCCGAGACCACAATTTCTTCTCCCTCGCTCAAGCCGTCGAGCACCTGGAACTGATAATTGTTGCCTTCTACACCGAGCTTTACCTCGCGCGGTTGAAACTTGCCCTGACCGAGCGCTACAAAGACCACCTTGCGAACACCACTGTCAATAACAGCCTCCTGGGGTACGACCAGCGTCTCTTTGGCAAGAGTGGAGGAAATATAAATGTTTGCGTACATGCCCGGTTTAAGTTGATAGTCGGAATTTGCAAACGCCAATCTCAACCTGGCCGTTCGGGTTTTTGCTGTAAGAAAAGGATAGATGTAAAGTATCTTCCCGGTAAAGCGTTTCCCTGGGATATAGGCCAGCTCCATATCGGCCTTCATTCCCATGCGGACCCAGGGCAGCTCATACTCATAAACCTCCACATCCACCCATACGGTGGATAAGTCGGCGATCTCGTACTGATGCTCACCTGCTTTTACAAAATGTCCCTCAAAAGCCTGTTTCTTGATGACCACGCCGGTGACCGGCGAATAGATGGTAAGTGTTTTTTTTACTTTTCCGGCTTTTTTAATTTGTTTAATTTGTTTAATTTGCGAATCACTCAAGTCCCAGTAACGCAATCGGGTGCGGGAAGCTTCCAGCAAACGCCTGGCGCCTTCCCGGATATCATGATACGAGCTGCCGGAAAGGCTGGTCTGTTGTTGGAGTGCCAGTAGGTATTCTTCCTGGGCTGATACCAGTTCCGGGCTGTAAATATCAAAAAGGGGTTGTCCTTTTTTGACTTTTTCGCCCACAAAATTCACATAAAGTTGTTCAATCCACCCGTTGAACTTGGTATTCATCGTATAAATGCTGGTTTCGTCATAGGTAATATTGCCGAAGGTTCGGATGGTTTTGGTCAGCGTTTCCCTTTTCACGCTTCCCAGTCGGACGCCCATATTTTGTATGGTTATCGGATCTATTCGAATGGTGAAAGCAGGCTCTTTCTCTTCGCCCTCTTCTTTATAAACCGGAACCAGATCCATGCCCATGGGAGATTTCCCCGGCTCGTTGCGAATGTAAGCGGGATCCATGGGCGCTACCCAGTACTTGATTTTTTTTCCGCTCTTTGGATCAACCATCCCGGCCTTGAGGCCTTGTTCCGCCGCAGCCGATTCGCTGACTCCTATTACCGGAAACAAGCTGCCGGTCTGTCCGCCGGGGCAAAGCAGGCTGGATAAAAGGGACAGGCAGATCAAGGCCCCAGGCAGATAGATCAATGCTATAAAAACAGATTTTGTTATAACCGGTTTTATCATTCGCTTATCTCCCTAATCAGGTGATGAGGCAATGCTAATATCCTGCGGCAGTAAAGATCCTCCAATAATCTCTTCCAGTTCAGCCAGTTTTTGATAAATATTAAACAGGTACTTCTCTGCCTGAAGCTCAAGGCGAAGCAGCTGAACCCGAGCTCTGATCATAGTAGCAAATTCTACTTTACCCACCTTATAGGCCGCCAGGGAAGACTGAGCCAATTGCTCAGCCTGAACAATCAGAGCATCCGCCATCAGCCGGTAACTGTTTTGGGTGTAACTAACCTCGGTAGACAGTGCATCCACCTTGTGAGGCAGGCTCTTAATCAGATTTTGGTAGAACTTCATGGCAGCCTGGCGGCCGGCCCTGCTTGCAGCCAGCTTCTTATCCTGCCTGTTTTCCTTCCAAAGCGGAATATTGATAACCACCGAGGCCGAGACAAAATCGTCCAGGTCCCGACCGGTTCGGTCTTCGTCCCGCTGGCCATAAGCCACTTTGAAGTCCATTTCCGGCCAGTAGTCTTTCAGGGCCAGCTCAATTTTAAGGCCGGCTTGCTTCACATCGGATGCTCTAACCCTTATCCAGGGATTTTGTTTCAATGCCTGGGTCTGAAGTTTTTTTACACTCAGTCTTACATCCGGATAAATTATCTTCCCGGGTAGAGGAACTGGTGCGATACTTTTTC
>JAGHCC010000413.1 GCA_021160685.1 Desulfobulbaceae bacterium
TGTCCCTTTGTCCCTTTGTCCCTTTGTCCCTTTGTCCCTTTGTCCCTCTGCCCCTTGGCCCCTTTAAAAGCTAACTCCGCAAAAAAGCATCCACATCATTGGCAACAATGACACCGTAATTAATAGCACCCAGCCAGCCGGACATGATGATGCCCACGGAACCTACATGAAACAGTCCCGGAACTGCCTTGAAAATGGAACGGGAAATTTGAAGCCCTTCGAACTTAGTGCCAAAGGAGGTTCCCTTGGTATGCAGGGTATAACGGTTAAAAGTTTTGGGAGTCGCGGCCTCGATCCAGTCGCATTTCGATCTGATACCAGGAATATATCGCTCCAGAGCATCCAGGGAACGTTGGCACATCTCATCCTTGGCCTTTTGATACTCTTCCCCTTCAAGGGGGGCCCAGTCGTCATACCGAGCGTTCATGGAGGACACCACGGTATAATCGGGATGATCCGGCCTGGTTCTGGGATAGTAGACGGAAAAAGTCCGGCTGCCGGTATGCATGTCAAGCAGCTCGGCTGAGTCAAACTCCGGAGCCGTGGAAGTAAAAAGCAGATCACCGACATCAGCAAAGGACTCGCCTTTTTTAATGCCCATATAAACCTGGCAGCTTGAGTTATTAACCTTGACCTCATCGGCCCGGCCCATGAATTCATCAGAGAATGCGTCCCGGCCGGCAAGATTATAGACCGTATTGGTAATGCCGCTGTTCGAGACAACGCTCGGCGCTGAAATAACACGCTCACCCACAGCAACACCCCTGACCCGGCCATTTTCTATGACAACACGATCAACTTTGGCATTCATACAGACCGTCACGCCGTTTGCCTCGACCTCATCCACCATCATGCCAATGAGTTTATCCGTGCCCCCCTGAAAGGTAAACACACCCTTACTCATAAAATTCGAAAAAACAATCCCATAGGTGATGGCAGGTTCATCCAGGGTGGACCCGTTGGCATAGGTGATGGGCTCCATCAGCAGCCGGTGGACATCGGAGCGGCCAGGGAAAAACTGGTCAAAAAGCTCTCTGGTGGTCATGGATTGATCATCATAAAAATTCATCCCGGAAACGGTATTGAAAAAATCATCAATCACAACTTGGCTGATCTTAAATTTCTTCCGGAGAATTTCTGAAAAATCCTGGCGGTCAAAGGTAGTTTTAAACGAAAACTGGGGGTTGTCAAAAACGATGTTTTTCAACTGGACAATGGAATCCTTAATGGCCTGATTCCAGTATTTGCGGCATGTTTTGACCATACCGAAAGGGAAACCATGCAGAGAAACATCAAAGGTGTGGCCCTTGCGCTTGAACCAGGTGGCAAGCCCCCCCGGCTGGTAATGATGCTCCAGGAGCAAAACGCTGTGCCCGGCCTTGGCCAGCCGGTTGGAGACGGTCAGACCGCCGAGGCCGGAGCCGATAACAATAACATCATAGGAGTCTTGTGCTTGATCTATGGATTTATGAGGCATAGGAAATCAGGAGTCAGAAGTCAAAAGTCAGAAGAAAAAACTACTCTCAATTCTATCGTAATAAGTGCTGGTTAACCATTGTCACGCCGGAGAGCATTGAACCGACAATACCGAGATAACCCTGGTCCGTACCGGCAATAAACATATTTTCAAAGGGGGTTCGGCCGTCTTTTATTTTAACCGGACTGCCATACACCGCCCCTTCGGCCTTGGCCGTAAATTTCTCAATTGTCACCGGCGTAAAGCTGTCCTCATATACTCTATTTTGGCGATAATTCCCAATTATTTCAGAAACCACCGCAGCCGACTTTTCCAGCCACTCGACCTTCATCTGTTTATACTCTTCAGGGGAAACATTTTTCCAGAGATCGTAATTGGCCGCATTGGTGACCCGAACCTGAAAAAACTCTCTGTCCTCCATTCCCTGAAAATTCTCGGGCAGACAGATCACCCCCCAGGAGGGATCCAGGGCTTGAACCGGCCGGCAATAGTCGTAGGGGCCGTAATTATAAAAAATAATTGTCTGGTCGGCGTGAAGCTCCTTTTTTCGCTCTTGGGGAAGAATGGTGATGGTTTCCATGAAACTCATCTGGCCATGATATTTCCGCCGCTCCTCACGGCTCTCCTCTTCCAGGAGTTCCAAGGTACCGGGCCAGCCAATGGTGGAAACAAGATGATCACAACTGATCGTCTCACCCGAGTCCAGCTGCACACCGCTGATACGGTCGTTCAGTTTGATACAGCGTCGCACCTTGGTTTTGAAGCGGATCTCGCCGTCAAATGAGCGATAATGATCCAGCAGCATATCCAAAAAATCTCTGATCGTGCCATGGGGCCTAAAAAAACCTTCCTGAAAGATGGCCCTGAACATGATAACAAACTGACCAAAATCCATGTCATGTTCAGCGCTGTTGCCATAGACCATCAAAGGACAAAGCAGCATATCGACAAAAAGCTCATCGCCGATCACCTCCGCCAACTTCTCCCTGGCGGAGAGCCATGGTTTGGGCGTAAAAGGATCATAGCTGTCAATGAGATTGACCAGCTTGCGGAAACCATCAATGGCATGGGGGAAAACACGGTGAATCTCTGCTTCAAGCAGAGAAAAATCATTGGAAAAAAGAAGACTGGCCCGGTCGGCAAAAAGGATTTGCGAGCCAAACTGTTCATGGGTGGTAAAGCGTTTGCGGGAGAGTTTCAGCTGCCTGAAAAGCCGGTTCAGGGGAGCATGCTTTTCCTTGGGCCCGGCAAAATTTGTCATGGCGTGCAGCCCTGTTTCCAGGAGAAAACCTTGACGAAAATAATAGGAATTCAAACCACCGGGGACATAATGTTGCTCAAGAATAAGGGTTCTGCCGCCAAAGCGGGCAAAACGAATTCCGGCGGCCAGCCCTGACAGGCCGCCGCCGATTATAACGAGCTCATAGTCACTCACGAGAGGTTAAACGTTCTGCAGCCTTGGCTCTAAATAATTAACACAACTGTCTAAGGTTGCCAGTTCAGGATAGTCCGCTTCCGGAATCTGGAGCTTATACCGTTTACGCAACTCCATAACAATGTCGAGAAAATCCATGGAATCAAGATCAAGCTGATCCCGCAGGGGCTGATCCGCCTGCAGATTATCCATATCCGAATCTTCGTCAATATCCTGGATAATCTCTATAACCACATCTCTTATTTCATCACGCGTCATTCCAATCCTCTTAAATCGTGTAGCTATCTATTTTTAATTGTTATATTTTTTAACGATAATCACTGAGTTAATGCCCACCATGCCAAATGAGTTATTCAAAATGGTGTTCACTTCATCCAGTTGAACCGGTTCATTGACTACCAGATTCGGCAGTTCACAATCCGGATCGATATTATCGAGATTGATAGTCGGGTGTACCAGACCGTCATCAAAGGCGGGAAGATTTCCTGCCAGTTCAAGAACACCGGCCGCGCCCATGGCATGGCCGATATGACTTTTCGTATTGTTGATATACGTTGTCTTGCAACCCTCAAAAACCTGGCGGATCGCCTTGCATTCCTCAACATCACCCTGCCTGGTGCCGGTAGCATGGGTATTGATAATATCAATATCCGCCGGGGCCATACCGGCCCGGCTCAGGGCCAGCTCCATACATTCCACCTGACGCGGGCCATAGGGCAAAACAAAATCCCTGGCATCAGAATTAATGGCATAACCGACAATCTCAGCCAGAATTTTTCCACCTCGGGCAAGAGCCTGATCCAACCGTTCAAGGGTATAAAGACACGCACCCTCGGAAATGACAATACCGTTCCGGTCCCGGTCAAAAGGACGGCTGGCCTTGGCAGGATCAGCATGGGACGCCAGAGCACCCTGGGATCTGAAGCTTGCAAAAATACCGAAAGAACCAATACTTTCCGATATGCCGCCGCACAGGGCCAGATCAACCTCGCCAAGACGAAGCATCTGCGCTCCCTGGATCAGGGCGGCATTGCCGGCGGCACAGGCCGCGCCCACGGAATAATGGGGGCCGGTTATACCCAGATTCATGGTAATCTCACCCGGAGGATTATTCAGTACTGTGCGCGGGTTATGATGATGGGTCCAGTAATCAATATTGTAATCAAATTGACTGATATTATAAACTTCGTTCTCGGTTTCTACCGTGCCGTGTTCGGTGAGACCGATATACACGCCGGTTCGGTCACGTTGAAAATCGGTAATTCCGGCATCGGCCAGGGCCTCATTGGCAACATAGACACCGAGACAGCCAGCCCTAGTGCCTCGTTTATTCTCTTTCTTTTTCCGGTATTTCGTTTCCGGAAATGAACAGACTCCGGCTGGAACCTTGCCGATATAA
>JAGHCC010000389.1 GCA_021160685.1 Desulfobulbaceae bacterium
AGCCGGTTCAGAAAGCAGGCCTCTCCCTCGGGACAGTTTCCACCGAGACACTGACTGCTTGTGGCGCTGACCTCCCGCCACAGGGGAGAATTGTCCTCCAGCCAGTCGAGTTCGGCCCGGTCACCTGTTCTGCTTTTACGGAGCCAGTCCCGCATTTCATCAAGCTCAAGACCAGTGTTGAAAAGGCTGGGGCGGGATGAGGAGAAAAACTGCTTCCAACGATACAGGCAGAGATAGTTCTGCCGCCCCTTGACACAAAGGGCGGACAGTTCCGGGTCAATATACTTCCTGATAAAAGGGATTTCCTTGTTGAGAATCTGATCCTGCAGGTTCAGGGTTCCGGTGGAAACAATAATTTTCTGCCGACTGAGGGCGGCGGGCACCAGATAGGCCAGGGTTTTGCCGATTCCGGTCTCCGCTTCTACTGCAAGCGTCCGCCCCATATCGGAGATATCGTCCTGGGATTCACTTTCCTGGAGTATGGAGGCCACAGCCTCGGCCATGGCCAGTTGACCCGGTCTGGATTCATAATCCGCCAGTTTCCGGGCCAGAATCCCAGCCGGGCTGAAAATCTTTTTTGTCTGATTGAGGATGTCGAGAGAGATCATCTTTTGCAGATATCGGAAAAATTTGTAATAGTTTACCAGTGCCTCAAGTTCGTTCGTTTGGGACATCGAACGGTAAGCGCAGACTCCGTGAGGTGCTGGTGAACTATTACGAAAATTTTATATGCGGCAAGGGATACCGTAACTATTCAGCCTTTGTCAAAGGAATTCTCGACATTTAACCCAAACAGGCTAATATAAACCATGAAGATGTATCTCTAACAGAGCCGCAGAGTTCACAGGGAAAAAACAAAAAACTCAGTGTCCTCAACATTTCCATGAGAGACTTTCATATCAAATCGGCAAAAGGAGAAAAACGATGAACGAGGTTAAAAAAATCCTGGTCCCTGTTGATTTTTCAGACAATTCTGAAAAAATACTCAAATCAGCCATTTATGTCGCCAAAAAGTTCGAGGCCAGCCTGATGGTAATCTTTGTGGCCCAATCGTTTTTTGAGGATCATTCAGATTTTTTTGTCCCACATGTGCCAATTGTCGAGATTGAGCAGGACATCTTTAAAAGCTCACAAAAAAAGTTGGCTTCATTTATAGATGAATGCATGGACAAAACAGTTTCCCATGATTCAAAGGTGCTGACCGGTGATGTTGCGGAGGAAATCCTTGATTTCGCGGAAGAGGAAAAGGTGGACTGGATTATCATGGGGACCCATGGCTACAAGGGGCTGGACAAGCTGCTCTTTGGCAGTGTAGCGGAAAAAGTGGTCAAAATGGCGCCATGCCCGGTTTTGACCATCAATCCGTATAAATAAATTTTGGATTTGGGAATGCGGATTTCGGAATGAAATTAGCGCCCTTCGGGCGGGCTTTTTTTCTGACAGGATAAACAAGATTTACAAGATTATTCTTTATCCTGACAATCATGTTGATCCTGTCAAAAATGAAAATTTCTATGCTTTGAACTTAAAAATCAAAAATCCGCATTCCGAAATCCGGCATTGCCGTTAAGGGTCATCGTGCGGATATTGTCAGCGCGACAATCCCGTGGTTCGGGCCGCTGACCGCCGGACTGACGTCTGTTGCTTTACAGAGATGTGCCAGAAGACGGGCAGGACTATTCTGACAAAAATAAATTTCAAGAAAAAAGCCGGCCTGCTCTGCCGCCAGTCCGCTCTCCTCCATCTGTCTGTTCCATTGTTCTGCAGCCTGGTCCAGCTTGCGGCCGATCTCTTCATCCAGGCCTTTTTCGGTCAAATCGCCAAGAAGTCCGGCAAAATCATTCAGGATACCTGCGGCGGCGCTCCTGAAATCTTCTCTTTTCCCGAAAAAATCGTCCATTAGAAAAGGAGACGGCAGGATCAGTTTTACGACACGTTTCGGCGCCTGACCGGCAAGGGATTCCTCAACATCCAGAATCGTCAGGGCCGCTTCAGTATTATTAGTGGTCAGAATCCCATGGGGCTGTCGATCGGCCAGAAAGAGTTGCCCCCACGCCTTGAGAAGAGGATCGGTTCGACCGGAGGGCCGGGTACCTGTTTTCGTCTTGACGGCCAATGTCCCATCCAGATCATTGATGTCCCCGTCTTTGAGCTGCCTGAAAAGCTCCTTCTCCTGATCGGCAACAGAAGCCATTGATATCTCCATGACCTCTTCCTCGCGTTGAATGATTTCAGCGAGTTTCAATAAAAGCCTGGCCTGCCAGAGAATTTCCTCCCTGTTCCGGGCCTTCTTGTCTTTCCCGGTCTTCCCTTGGCGCTGCAGGCTGGAAATCAGCTCCCAGGTTTTCTCCCCATCCCGGTTTCCCAGGTAATCCAACGTCAGGGAGGTGAGTACACCGCTGTAAAACTCACCCTCATGGCCTTTCAGTTCACTGAGCAACATTCTGAACCGTTCCAGATCATCCCCAAGAGGGGCCGGAGGATAGCCAGAGCATAATTTTAAATCAGCCAGAGGATCAGAGTTATCACCACTTTCAGATTCAGTGGATTGATAAAAATCAATTCGATTAAAAAAGAACAGTTCCTGGCTCACTGAAGCCGTGGTAACGAGTGTGTCCGGAAACCGGAGCGCGGTTAGATGAGTCATTCTATTTCAATTTCCGTAAAAATAAGTTATGAAAGGTGGCGATCTCGTAAAAACTACAAATCAAATTTTTCGGGTTCATCAAAGATGCATTTCATCAAGCAAGAAACAAAGACCAGGATCATGCAAATGAAACAAAAAAATAAAGAAATAATAACCTTAACCATACTGACGATAATCTACCTGGTCAGCATGCCGTATCACCTGTTTACGATGGTGTCTTATTCCATTGGCATCACCATTATTATAGTGTCTTCTCTTAAAAAAATAAACGGGGTGAGGCCGACCTGGAACAGCATTGCCAGAATTTACCTGACCGTGGGACTGACAATTAATTTTTTTTACTGCCTCTATTTTCGCGCCCTCTATATTCAGCTGGAAAAGGGCCAGGTGCCAATGTGATCCTGCAGGCAGCAGGGTATCAATAAATTTTCACCTCATACTTCTTCTTCAACTCCTCAATCAGGTCATTCAAGGCGACCCTGTCCTCTTCGGCAAGCAGCGTTGTCTCAATCTGTTTTTTGACATCGTCAAAAGGAACCTTACCCGGGGCCTGTTTGTCGATCACCATGATCAGATGATAACCAAATGCCGTGCGAACCGGTTCGCTCACCTCGTTGACTTTTGTTGCAAAGGCGGCCTCTTCAAATTCTTTTACCATCTGCCCCTTGCCGAAATAACCAAGATCGCCACCATTTATTTTCGAGCCGGGATCCTCGGAATACTCAAGGGCCAGAGCTTCAAACGATTCCCCTTTTTTCAACTTTCCGGCAATCATGTCGATTGTCTCTTTTGCCTTGAGATCAGCCTCGGGCGGTGAATTTTGCTCCACCCTGATTAAAATGTGCCGAGCCTGGACCTGCTCACCCTTCTCAAATTCAGACGCGTGATTATCATAATATTCCTTGATTTTTTCTTCGGGCAGAGATGTTGACCGAGAGATCCGTTTATCAATGACGGCATCGACAAGTACACGGTCACGAAGATCATCAATCTTGGTTTTCACAGTCGGATCCTGGTCAAGTTTCATTGCCTCTGCCTCAAGCACCAGGAGTGTCAGTTGAATCCAGCGATTGATCAGTTCCTCTTTCATAACAGGATTGGATTCCAGCATGACCTGAATCTGGGGAGGCATTGTCTTGGCCATGGCGGCAAACTGTTCACTTGTGAAAGTCGTGTCTCCCACCTTTGCCAGGATGTCGGGCGCTTTTGAGTCCTGATCAGCGAGCACAGGACTGCCGATCAGACAGCAAAAAAAGAAAATCAGGCTGACACATGTCATTTTTTTCATAAAAATCTCCTTTAACCAAAAATTAATGACTTAAAAAATTGAATCCTAAATTGAGCGAGTTATCGCTCAATTTAGGATTGATAAACATCGATAAAAATTGTTTGTAGACGGTCTGAAACACCTAGCGAATCAGAGAGCTGGGCCGGTGCAAGCCCGAAGGGGCCGTGGTATTCGGCATCAGGATAGATTTCCGGCCAAGCAGTGTGCCGGGATTCGTCACCGAGTTACAGCCGGTCTGCACATGGTCTGCCAGGATCGCACCCAGCTTACGCAAACCCGTGGAAACCGGCTTGTCGGCTGTTCTGATCTGGACATCACCTGGAGTAAAACGCAAGTTTGCCAGTTTGGTGCCGGCGCCGAGATTAACCTCGTTTCCCAGAATACTATCACCAAGATAAGCAAAATGACCGGCCTTGGCGTCATCAAGAAAGATAGAATGCTTTACTTCAGTAACATGGCCGACAACACACCGCCTGCCGACCAGGCAATATCCCCGGAGATATGCTCCCTGACGGATCTCGGTCCAGTCGCCGATGATCGCCGGGGACTTAATCAACGCCCCCGCTTCAATCAACAC
>JAGHCC010000035.1 GCA_021160685.1 Desulfobulbaceae bacterium
CACTTGAGCGATCGATATTTATAACATTTTACATATCTCAGCAAGGAGTTACCATGGTTAACAAAGCAATTCTTATAGGAAATTTGGGCGGGGACCCGGAAGTCCGCTACACCCAGAGCGGCACGGCCGTGGCCAATTTTTCTCTGGCCACCACCGAAAGATGGAAAGACAAGGACGGCCAGCAGCAGGAGCAAACCGAGTGGCATAAAATTGTCGCCTTTGCCCGTTTGGGAGAAATCTGCGGCGAATATCTGTCCAAGGGCTCCAAGGTGTACATTGAGGGAAGAATCCAGACCCGACAGTGGGAAGACAAGGACGGCAACAAACGGTACACAACGGAAATTGTCGCCCGCGAAATGAAAATGCTTGATAGCAGAGGTCAGCAATCCACAGGTGGCGGTTACGAGGCTCCACCCATCCCTGAACCCACTGTGCCCGGCGACATTGAAGAACCACCGTTTTGATTCCCTTCATCTTGACACACAGCAAACATGCCATTTCAAGAAAGATATAAAAGCGGAAATACTCCCTGGGAGATTCACAGGGCCGACCACAACCTCATCAATATTGTCCGAAATATGCCAATTCAGCCCTGCAAAGCGCTGGATATTGGCTGCGGCAGCGGAGACAACGTGATCTGGCTGCAACAGCAGGGATTTGAAGCCGTTGGTATTGACAGTACGGAAATTGCCATAAATCAAGCCCGGGAAAAGGCTCGAAAGGCAAAGTCTGATTGTCTGTTTTGTGAACTCGATTTTTTCGGAAATCACCTCCCCGGCTTGCCGTATAATTTCGCCTTCGACCGAGGATGCCTCCATCATTTCAGCGACGACAAACTCGTTCAGTTTGCCGAAAAGGTTGCGGGAATCCTTCGAAATGACGGCCTGTGGCTGACTCTGGCCGGAAACGCCGACGAAACCAGGGAAGGCCTCGGGCCTCCACAACTCAGCGCCCGACAAATTGTTAATGCCGTTGAACCTTTTTTCGAGATTCTGTCACTTGTTGCCAACCGTTTTGATACCGACCAGGAGATACCGCCTAAAAACTGGGCCTGCCTGATGAGAAAAAAACAATGAATGCCACTTGGTTGAGAGGCCGGCAACTCCTGAGGGTGACCAAGTGATTCGTAAAAAAACAACTTGCTTTATTGTGGGCATGAAGTAATATGTCAAATTCATATTAGAGTATTATCTGTTTTATCGTGAGAGACTGTCATCTCAAACCGCTCAATCCTCTTATAATGGGTTGAGCGGTTTTTTTTTAAGTAGTTTCGGAATAATATTCTCGTTTAGTTTAGCAAATGGCCCTGACAGAGGGGCCGCATTGAAAGGAGTAGTAAGAAGTGAACAAAGGTATTGTAAAATGGTTTAACGCGTCAAAAGGTTTTGGTTTTATTGAGCAGGAAGATGGCCCGGATATTTTTGTCCATCATACTGCAATTCAAGCTGATGGCTACAAAACACTTGACGAAGGCGCATCTGTTACTTTTGAAGTCGTTGAAGGGGCAAAAGGCCCTGCTGCAGCCAATGTGGTTCAGCTTTAAATAGTTTTCAAGATAGTATCTCGAATGCCCTGCACATCGCAGGGCATTTTTTTTGATCAGCCTGTCCCCTTTGCAATTCTCAACTCACTCCTTAGCTCGAAAAAAGAAACATGATGAATACATTTGCAGATCTTGGCATTAACAACGATATCCTTAAAGGGTTATCGTCTTTAGGCTTTCAAGAACCAACCCCGGTTCAGGAACAGGTCATTCCCTTAATGCTTGAACGACAAGTAGATATGGTAAGCCTGGCACAAACAGGAACAGGCAAAACAGCTGCCTTTGGCGTTCCATTGATTCAGCTGACAAATTCAAAAAACAAGCAAACTCAAGGGCTGATTTTGTGTCCCACGAGGGAGCTTTGCATGCAGGTAGCCAGAGATCTGGAGGCTTTTTCCCGCCACGTTAAAGGCTTGAGGGTATTAGCCGTCTACGGCGGCGCAAGTATTGAGCAGCAGATCAACGCCCTGCGTAAAGGTGTCCAGATTATTGTTGCAACTCCGGGCCGTTTAAATGACTTAATCAATCGCGGCAATGTCAACATATCCGGTGTGCGTTATGTTGTGTTTGACGAAGCTGATGAAATGCTGCAAATGGGTTTTCAGGATGAACTAAATGCCATCCTGGCCCAGACACCCGCAGAAAAAAATACCTTGTTGTTTTCTGCAACGATGTCGAGAGAGGTGAAGGCTATAGCCGGCAGATATATGTCTGATCCTGTTGAAATTACAATCGGCAAACGCAATGCAGGCGCCGAAAATGTACATCATGAGTACTACATGGTTCATGCCAGGGATCGCTATCCTGCCTTGAAGCGAATTGTAGACAATTGCCCGGATAATTATTCAATTATTTTTTGCCGTACTCGACGTGAGACCCATGAAGTCGCCAATAAATTGATTCAGGATGGGTACAACGCCGATGCTTTGCACGGAGATTTGTCACAAGCCCAGCGCGATCAAGTGATGAAAAAATTCCGCTGCAAAAACCTGCAGCTCCTTGTGGCAACTGATGTTGCTGCTCGTGGCCTGGATGTTAACGATTTGACCCATGTGATCAATTACAACCTGCCTGACGATAATGCAGGTTATACCCATAGAAGCGGTCGTACCGGCAGAGCTGGACGTAGTGGAACATCCGTTGCTATCATTCACATGAAGGAACGATTTAAAATCAGGCAAATTGAGAAAAATATCAAAAAGAAATTTAAGCAGTGCCGTATTCCTTCAGGCGCTGATATTTGTAAAAAGCAGCTGGTTAACCTAATTGATGTTGTTACGAAAGTTGAGGTGGATCACGACCAGATTGATCCACTGTATGCAGAAATTTCAGAAAAGCTTGGGGCCCTGGATCGAGAAGAGCTGATCAAGAAATTTATCTCTTTGGAGTTTAATCGGTTCTTGAAATATTACAAAAATGCGCCGGATCTCAATGTGGATGATCGGGAGAAAAAGCGGCATGGAAAAAGAGAACACCAGGGTAGGGAGTTTCATCACAATTCATCCCGCAAGCAGAAGTTTACCCAATTTTTTCTTAATGTTGGCCGGCGTCAGGGGATTATGCCCCAAGGGCTGATTGGTAAAATTAATGGTATTCCTGGTGTTGGGCGCATCAAAGTAGGGAAAATTGAAATTTTGCGGAATACTGCTCGGCTTGAAGCAGACAGCAGATATACCCCCCAAATACTTGCCGCTTTTCAACATGCGGAAATCAATGGAAAAACAGTTTCCATTGAGGTTTCCCGAACCAATTACCCCGCAAGTCGACCTAAACATGACGAAATACGCCATCGCAAAGGGCGCAAGTTTAAGGCTGCATAAAATGTAGCGTGTTAATAATATAAATGTTGTAACTGTTCAGGTAGAGCTATAAACTACCCCTTAACTCCGTATGGAATCCGGCAGCAGACACAGTTACAGCAAATCGTGGTACAGCAAAAAAAATCTGAGGAGAGTTAATATGAATATTTATGTTGGTCAACTGCCTTACAGTGTAAACGAAACTGAATTAAAAGAACTCTTCTCTGAGTTTGGCGAAATTGCCAGTGTCAACTTGATCATGGATCGCTATTCAGGAAGACCAAAAGGTTTTGGCTTTATCGACATGCCGAACAATTCAGAAGCAGATCAAGCGATAAAAGCCTTGAATAAAAGCATGCTCGGGGGAAGAGAGATCAAAGTTAATCAGGTGCAGCCACAGCGCAAAAATAAACGGACCAAGCGTCGTTCTCGATACTAGTCTGATTTACTCAACCTGAATTGAGCGAAGAGGTAAGCGAAGACTCCGTGCAGTGCCTGTGATCGTCGTTTACCTCAATTCAGGTTTTAATCTCCATCGGACAGGGCTCTATCATAGAGCTTACCCACTCCATATTCACGCCGACGCTGAAATTTTTCCCACGATGGTCCAATGAGCTGCATTTCCGGATATTTTTTTTGCATATCCATGGCGATCTCCATCTCCTTAGTACAACCGGTGGAATAGGTCGCATCTTTTCCCGTCCACTCCGGCGGCACCTTTTCTTCCATCAGCTTAAAAGAGTGTTCAACGTCGGCAAAGCTCTGAAAACGCCAGATATCAATCAGTCCGGAGCGTTGAAAAATCTCCCACATATACATGATGTCGTCGGCATCCATACCTTCTTCAAAATATTCTCCGGGATTTATAACCATGACGCTATGCAGGGTTGACCGGAGATGCTCTATGAAAATATTTAATATTTTCTTGGCCACTTCCAACTGCCCGGGAATAGATCCGACAATGGCCGAGTAAAACATGACTTTCCTGCCCTGCTGTTTTTCCTTTTTAGCCTTATTCATCAGGTATTGCGCCTTGGCCCTGAGGTCATATTCGGAAAAACGAATCACTGCCGGATGACGTTTCATCAGCGAGATCCCCACCGTGCCGTTACCCTTCCGGACAATGGAAATCATATCCCTGGTAAACAGAAAACGATTGGCAATACATTCCCGGCTGCCCGGACACCTGTTGACAACAAGATCAGCCTCTTTAAAGGCTCTGGCGAAGGTTACAGAAGTAAGTAACGGATTGAACTGTTCACCAGTACCATCGGAAATAACTAAAAGTCTATTGTCCTCGTGCAGGAGGCGCAGCAGCTCATTCTTTGATATTGTATTATCGCTGACAATGGTTGCGCCGGCTAAGGCCATATCCAATACCGGATCTTCAAGGACATCTCCAAATGAAATTTCCCGGTAATAAAAATCCTGCTTCACGGCAAGGATCACCTTGACCCCCAGCTTCACCAGCAGGCGGATGATAGCAAGGTCAAACATAATTTCACCGGATCGGCCGGCAATCCAGAGTAGATAGGACTGTTTCCGGGTAGAAATGAACTGGCGCAAACGATCACAAAGCCATTCCCACCCGTCCGTGTTGATGGCGGAATTCAAAATCGGCTCCAAGACATCCATGGCCGGCGGTTCATGCTGTTGCCAGATATCCTCCACCGTAGACAGGAGAAAAAGCCTCTGCAACCTGAGCAGATAGACCTGAAGATCGATCTCGTCCAAAGTAGACGTACTGTCAATCCGGAGTCCTTTGCGGGATGTGAAAACTTGCTGAAATTTATTGCAGGCAAGAAATCGTGCCGCCCGTTTATTTTCTATTTCACGCAGATACCCAAGGGGCCGGTTCACTTCCGAAATGGTTGTGAAGATAGTAAGCAGCCGCTTTTCAAGACGCCTACTCGTCTTGAAAAGCGGCTGCTTACTATCTTCACAACCATTTCGGAAGTGAACCGGCC